>NZ_JAWIIV010000040.1:0-48121 GCF_035916955.1 Noviherbaspirillum album
CGTCTGTAATAGGGTTATCCTGCGGAAAAACGGACATTTGAACTTTGCTGAAACCGGACATTACAACTTTGCTCCCACATCTATAAATAATAGAATTCGCATTATGTAAAATTTCAGCTAGTTAAAAATACCGCATTCATGGGATGCACCTTGTTTCTGGCATGCAACACAATTAGACCAAAGAAGCCAGCCACAGCCAGCACATGCCTTACGATCTTTTTGGTGAAATCCCCGTTTTAGAAGATGAAGTTTACCAGTGGGTTGCCGCAGTTGCTCCCCGCTGGCTACATCCCGAATCCGCCTACCTTCGCTACGTCCGATCATGGGACGTTCCCGCCAAAATCCGCGCCGCCAAAGCAGCCGGAACGTTTCATCAAACAATAGAAAAGCCGAGCACACAATGGCATGCCCGGCTTGCTCTTTCTGCAGTCCTTTGATTAGGACTTTTTCCGCTTGCGGAATTGACCGTTCGCTTTGCGCGGTGGCGTCCGCTTCTTCGGTTTCGCCTTTGTCTTACGCTTTGTCGCCATGATTCGACTCCTTCACTTTGTTGATGACTTCGAGAACTGTGACGCGCTTTTCCATAGCAACGCCCCATTTGAAAATTGCACCGGCCAGAGACAAAACGCCCGCACCGTTCAGCAGTTGTAGTGTCTCTGCTATGGTCATGACTACCGGCCTTCGCGCTTCACAATCGCAATCAGCCCCGCAATGATTGCCCCCCACGCCGTTGCACTCTTGCCGCCAGTGACGAACAATTCACCGATAGCCGGAATCAGAGCCCCGACGCCCGCCCACGTTGATGGTTCTTGTAGCCTATCCATATTTCCCCCTTAGTTTTTCGGCATTCCTGCCGCTACCCACTTTAAGAATTCAGGAGCAGGCATGTATAGCGATGCCGCCCACATATCACCGTCTTTCCTTGCCTTCGCCGCTTTCTGCGCATCTGTCAAAGGGATTCCAAGGAACGTTCCCGCCGTTGTCACTGCTCCCGACACTACGCCGTCTACGAGGTTTACGGCCCCGCTTCCAATATCCGTTCCGACTCCCTTCACGCCCCGCGTGGACACCCACACAAGGACCGCGACACCGACCGCCGCCCCGGCAATGATCAATGTGCGATTCGTGATCATGTGAGATTCGAGTAGTTCGCGCCGACGCTAACGCCGTCATATGACGCCTGATACACCATCTGTCCTTTGTAGTAATACGTCCCATCCGGCGAAATTGCAGTTCCGTCCGTGAAGTATCGCCAGCCGTACCCAGACTGCCCCGGCAACGCCTTGTTTTCGATTTCGTTCGCTCGCAACGACACGGCATCTTTGCGCTTTAGCAGCATGAATGCGCCGACCGCTACGCCCGCGAAAATCAGAAGGTCTTTCATGTTCATGCGACCACTCCCATTGAGCCGCCCGCGCTGGCGTATAGCTGCCGCGCGCGGTCTAGCGAAATTGTCGGTTGACCGTATGGCGAACCCGGCAAGCTAGCCCATTCCTTCGCCACCTTTTTGATTGCAATCTCGAAGCGCCCTGCAATCACATCTGACAACGCACCACGCGCTGCGATACGGCCGACTGCTGCCGCATCCTGCGATGCTGGCGTAAAGTCTTTAAGGCCCATCATCTGCCGCGTTTCATCCCATGTCGATGTCAGGATTTGATATGCGCCCGCCGCCGAGCTGGTATATCCGCTCTTGCGAACCGTGATTCTCGGATGATCATCATAGGAAGTGAACAGTTGCCCGCCGAAGATGCGCCTATATCCTTGCGCGTCCGATGTGCCTTCGCCTGCACGAATGACACTCAAGAAAGCCCGCATGTTTGGATGCTTCAGCACGTTCAGATCGACCGTGCGCATTGCTGAAATTTTCAAGATTCCCCCCGTTGCCGAGTCGATGAAATCCGCTGCTGCATAGGCCGCCGATTCCAGTTCCGAAGTTACGCCGCCGATAAAATCGCTGTCCTCATCATCGGTCCCCGTTTCGCCCTGGCGCTTGTTCCATTCGTAGATCACCACGCCGAGCAGCAAGCCATAGGCGCACAGCAGTACCTTATTGCGTTCCATCTGCCACCGGCTCAGCAGGACGCGGCACGAACGCGCCGTCCGCATACTCGCCGCCGATATAGGCATCAGGAATTCCGGTGCAGTCCACAACGGAGTCATAGTCCGCCGCCATGATGTCCGCAAAGGATTGGTCCGCCACGATGATGTTTTGCACGATACCGCTCGAGATGAGCGCGAAAGTTTGTTCCGTCTTTTTCATTCGTACCACTCCACGCGAAGATATCCCGAGCCGCCAGTACCAGTTGCACCACCGCCGCCACCGCCTGAATTTGCCCCCGCAGCCGCGTTCATCGCTCCGCCGTTGGCGGTAATAAATGCCGCAGTCGAGGCATATCCGATTCCGTGGCCACCAAACCCGTCTTCGCCGCCGTCTGCAATGGACATGGGATTGGTTATTCCAACATTTCCCTTTCCGCCTACCGCAACTACCGCGCCGTCAAACGTGGTACTTCCACCATCCCCGCCGTTTGTACCGCCCGCACCAATCACCACAACGCAAGATGCTTTTCCGGTTACGTCATAGTTTATTTTTACAATATTTCCGCCCTGCCCGGCATAGGTCTGAGCGTTCGACGCGCCGCCGCCGCCGACAAGGAATAGGCTTACCGTCTTCAAGCCTGCCGGAACAGGAAACGATCCAGACGCCCGAAACTCCATGACCCGCAATCGCCCGCTACCCGAGCTTTGGAAGAATCCCGCCATTACTTAATCTCCTGAATTCGCATTTGCTGACCCGCCACGCCGCTGATTCCATACCATGCGCCCGGCGCTGCTTGATCCTCGATCCACGTTTGCCCCGCGCCAATTGCTATTGCGCCATTGGCGACCGTCACACCGTTCCCGCCGATATACACCACCGACGAGCCGTTATTGGTGAAACGCAGTCCGCGCCGCGTTGCGTCCGCCGCGACCAGCAACGTTTGCGCCGTGCCGACTGCCACAGGCGCAATATTGTTGATTGTCGCCGCCTGCTTGACCGTCATTTCTGCCGCGCCGCTGATATTGACCGCGATTGCTTGCAAAGCGCTTGTCACATCGACGTTGAAGCGGTCATAGCCGCCGTCGCCGTCCAATACCATGATCTTGATAGTCTGAGCCTGCGCACTGACTACCTCGATACGGTCAAAGCCGCCAGCCGGTTTCAGGTAAAAGCCGGTATCCATTTGTACCGCGCTTGCAATCTCCTGATTTGCGCGGAAAAACTTTACATCAACCGGCAATGGACAGGCGACGAGCCGGAAATAGTCGCCCATGGTTTGCAGTTGCCACGGCTTACCAGCAGTTACCGCTTGAATGAATTGCTGCATGACGCCTCTACTTTCCGAAAGCCCGAATTGCGACCAGCGCGACTGCGATCAGTCCGGCAACGACCAAATACTTGCTATCAGCCGTTTGCTTCTCCGCCTGGTATCCCGTCGCCGTTTCATAGGCACGACCCACCAAAGCGTTAGCCGTTGCGCCCGCGTCCGCAAGGCGCTTGCTTTGCGCCTCATTTGCCTTGAAGGCCAAATCCACGATGTTGCCGACCATGTTTAGCGAGGATGCCGCGCTAGTGGCGATCAGCGATTGACCGCGCTCCGCAAGCGTCAGAGAGTCCCGGTTGATCGTTGCCGCCATACCGAGCGAATCACGGCTCACTCCCGATGCGAAAGCAAGCGAATCACGGTTTGAACTTGTCACCGCTGCCAATGCCGCCTGCGTTGCCTGCGATGTCGCCATTAGCGCGTCCCGCGTTACCGTGACGCCTCCAGCGTTCGCATTTCCAGCTAGCGCCAAGGCCAGTTCAAGGGAATTGTTAGCTCCGGTAACCGCCGTATTGCTGGCGCCAATGGCTTGCAGAATCGCGCCATAGTCAGTTGCCTGCACATAGAGCGAGTTACCGTCGCCGGAAATACCCTGCGACTGCCCATCGACCGCAACGCGCCTATCGTTGTTTTCGGTGAGGTAGGAGGTTGTACTACTAGATTTGCTGCTGCTGAATAGCCCCATGGATTACCTCTTAAGCAATTTCAAGGCAACGAGTACCGTCACGATTCCCGCCGCAATTCCGATCCACTGGCTTATTGCTTCTCGCGTTGCGCTACTCGTGATCGAGCCACTACCGAAATTCACGTTCCAGCCGGAATTGTCGATGCTGGCTTCGCCCCGGTTGCCATTTGACGCAGACGTAGCCGCCACATGATCCGGCGACAGCAGAGCACCCGCCGCCGCCGCGTATGGATTCGCCATCTTTGCGACAGATGGCGCATTGAGCAATTGGCTTAGCAGCTTATTGCCGGTTGCTTCCATCACTTGCGACCCCGTAGGAATGGTCAGATCCATTACTTCACCAGCTTGTAAAGGATGACCCCTGCGAAAAGCAAACCAGCCACCATTACCATGGGATTGTTCAGCACAGGGTTAACTTGCGCTTGCCCCGGCACCGGATAGCCTGTCGGCACTACGTTTCCAGCCGCGTCAACATAGTAAGTCTGTCCGTTTTGCAGTTGCGGCGTTGCGAATCGCTTCGCCGCTGCCGCCCGCACCACGAAATCAATCGTGTTTTCCCACCACGCGGGACCACTGTCCGCCGTAGTGGTTACTTGGTTTTCATCCATGACGGCCCCCGTTTACAGGTTGCCGAGCAGATCGAGGTATTCAACCTGCACGGTAATCACGTCCGCCGCGCTAACGGTAACGTTCCATTCCATCGAGCGTGCGTCCGCTGTGACCAGCATGCCGGATTGGTTGTTATCCACCACGAAATCGGCAACGAACAGACCGGCCTGCGGAGTCTTTTTATTCTCCTTCTGCCAGTATTCGTTAATGGCCTTTTTGGCGTCGAAAATCACGAGGCCGTTCTTCTTGACTTCCAGTTCAGTCATGTTGGCATTGAAGAAGCCCACGCGCTTGATGATGGAGCCGCCCTGGCTACCGTAAGGCAGTTGCACCGGGAATTTACCTGCCGCGCCGAGGTTGACGTTATACGACAGCAGTTTATTGATCACGCCGAGCTTTTTCGGACCGGACAGGACCGACCAGCTTTCCAATGTCGGAGCGGTTGCGCCTGTAATGGTGACTTCCAGTGTGAAGTTGCCGACGCCTTCAGCCGTGCCGATAGCGCCGAGCGATTGGCCGACCTCATCACGCGCAAAGATTTCGGTGAAATCCAACACCAGATGCGTTGCGTCCGTCGCCAGACCACGATACAGGTTCAATGCATCGAGCTTCGGTCCGGTCGTCTGCCAGATCACCTTGCCATTGATCTTGGCTTTCAGGTCCGTGATCATGGCCTTTGTAAAGGCATTGCCGCCGAGTTCCAGAATGATGCGCTCGAAAGTCATGCCGAGCGGCAGAGACAGCGAGGCAACGCCAGTTGCTACGACGTTGAAGAAAGGGAGGTTTTTAACGATTTGCATGTGCGGACCTTAGGCGACGTTGAAAACGATCTTCTTCGCGGCATCGACACGCGAGATCACTGCAATAGCAGCGACGGCGATCAAAGCAGTTTTCAGATATGCGTTCATGTTTGCTCCCTTAGAAAGAATTGGTGACCAGCCTGCGAACGTCAGTGACACGATGGACAATTGCCATCGTCGCCAGCACGATCAGGACTGTTTTCACGGTTTGGTTCATGGCTTGCGCCTCCTGTCAAAACGAGCCCTCAGTGTCTTCTCCCGACCGTCCAAAAACAAACAGCCCGCGCATGTGCGCAGGCTGCTATTGCGTACCCTCTCAGGAACCCCCGTCTAAAACCGGATTTTCCCCTTCTCCAAAGGTTTCCCCGGCTCGAATCGTATGTATTGGAGCGGCATAAGGCCGTCTAGATCGGCTTGCGGGATACGTGTTTTCCGCCCCAGATAGGCCACATCGTCCGCGCTGGCAGACATGAAACAGACGTACTCAGAAGCGTTCCCGAACGCGGTTTTGTCAGCCTCCGCCCACCGCTGCGAAATGCAGTACAGCGTAATACCCCTCTTGAGCCCCCGTCTAATGAGAATCCCCCATGCATCCGGTGCTTTCGCCGTCGTAGTCACGTCCGCAAGTTCTTCCGCAATGACCACGCCGCCCCCATGAAAACGTCCCCAATGGAATGCGCACCTGCAGAAAAACTCAAACTCCTCCTTTAGGTTTGCACTCGCCACATAGGCGATTTTCATTTGCCCTGTCTTATCCGCTAGACGTGCCAGTTCCGCCCGCGAGGTAACGCGCTGATATCCCCGTATCTTCGACCATTGGTCCTCAGGATCCCATGCGAAAACGCGCCGGTCAGAGCGCGTCCGCCGCTCCGTATAGACCGACTTGCCCGAGCGAGACTTGCCGGAAATGATGACTATGCGTCCGTCATCGGTTTTCATGCGCCCGCCTCCCGTCGCCGCGCCTCCTCATCTTCCTTTGCTTTCCTTGCCGCCGCCTCGCGCGCCGCATTGTCCGCCCTGACGGCCTTCGCGGTTTCCGCCGCCAGTGGCAACGCCACAATGGCGAAATTGATTTCCGCGCCCCACTTCTCGAAGATCGACCCCAGAGACAGGTTGTATTTCGCCATCAGCGGCCCCGTCACCGCCGCCAGCCGCTCTTGCTTTTCCGGCGTATAGATGACTTCCAGCGACGGATACAACGGCATGAACAGCGACAGGCCGAATTGGATCAAATCCTTGGCCTCATCGGCAGGGTTCATTGGGACCGTCCCTGAATACCCCCCTTCGCCGGTCCCTTCTACCGGCTCCGCGTCTAACACTTCCCCCTGAATAGCTGCAAGCGATTCCGCCCGCGCCTGATCGTCAGGACCGGCCACAGCGCCGTTTTCTTGTTCATTCTGTTCCATCACTCACCCCCTATCCGAAAAACGTTCCAGCGCCCGATTTCGCGGGCGGCTCATTTGTTTTACCTGGCGCTTTTGCTGGTACCGGCGCAGCAGGCACAGGAACCGGCGCAGCGACCGGCTTAGGAGCGCGGCGCTGCATTTCTTCCAGCCACTCTGCATGCTGCCCGGTCCCCTGCCGTGCATACGGCGCACGCCCGCACCAGTCGCAGGAATAGGAGAGCGTCCCCTTTTCGTTCTCGAAAACCACGACCGGCGCATTGTGCGAGTGCGACTCGCATCGCTGACCCTCGCATGCCATGATTCCTTTGCGTACCTTAGGCATAGTTCAGCCTCCCGAGCGCCTTTTCATTGAATTGTTGCGTCACGTCGATTTCTTCGCCGTCCTTCACGCCGCTGATATGGACTGTCACCGTGTCACCTTCCACGGCCTGCACGACCCCGGCCAGCCCCGACAGCTTCCCGACGTTGACGCGCACCGTTTCATTCACGCGCACCTGATCACCCTTTTTCATTTCGCCAGTTCCTTATGTAGTTCCTGCCATTGAAGAAAAGCCGCCAGCCGCAATAAAAAAGCTTTTGGCTTCGGACGGTTCAAAAAAATTTTGTATTCCTTCCAGAGCGCGATTGCTTCGCGCTCCAATTCCTGAGATTCACCCACGGTTGTTCCTTCGCCACGCGAATTTGTTGGAGTCTTGCTCTACTTGCTTTGCCTGCCTGCGAACTTCCGGCCAATCCACCCACGCGGGAGCGGAAATTTTTTGATTTTTTGCCGCCGCGCCTAACCTATCGGTTGATTCCTTGAATCGCTGCTGTAGGTCTGGATAGTCAAATTGCGTACAGTTATTTACACCAGTCCAAGGAACGGCAACGGCCAAAGCCTCTAACCTTTTCTGTGTCCACACATAGCGCAACGATTCATAGACTTTGTTTTCATTTTTCGCATGAAATACGCCGCACGGTTTTCCGGCGTCATATGTCGCATAACGGCCTTCGATACTGCATAGCCGTTTAGCGAGTTGAACAAGTCCATTGCGACCCACTGTTGGGCCTCCTTGAGTTCGGAGGTAGTCAGCAAATGAAGCCTGTACATCATCGCGCCGTTGAGCTGCCTCCCAAGCGCCTTTAATAGCTTCCGGCGCATTTGCCACTGTTTCAGCCTGTATACGACGTAGTTCACGCCACACCCCTATCGGCGCACCGCCGATCTGTTGAAATTGACGAATGCCCCATGTCTGCGACCAGTAGGTAACGCGCTGCGAAGGCGTAATTTCCTGCTCGCCGGTCAGGTCTGTAACGACAAGATACCCATCGACTGTTCGATGATCTCCGACAGACTCTCCATCGATGTTTTTAGATACGTACTTTGCAATGTATCCCGCCGCGCTTCCCTTGCCCGGATCGATGCTGACGAACTTAACGCGGTTCTTTTCCGCGCCTGCCTCATCGCCGTCTTCAGCGAGAGCGTGTTTCCTGATAATGGCTTCATACGTTTCCTGATGCTCTGGCGCCACGAACATCAGCATGTGCCAATGCGGGCAACCGTCATGATGTGGCTCAGCGATGCGGAAACCGTATGCATGGATGCCGCGCCTATGCAGCGCCGCCCGCGTACGCGCCCACACGCCTACAAGGTACGCTTGCGCATCCCTAGGAGTAGGAGACCCGAAAGCGATGTATTTTGGGTTTGCTTCCCCGCTTGCCGACAATACGCCGTGATACTTAGACGGGCATGTGAGAGTCGCGAAAACGCCCACATGCCTCAAGTCTTGCGCGACTTCCTCAAACCCCCGGATACGTGTCATGAGTTCGCCGCGTCTTATCGCTTTGTTACCCGTACCTAGGGCGGCCAGTTGCGCAAGTGAGTAGGTCTGTCCGAGTTCGTTTTGCACCTCGATAGATGCCAACAGCTTGGCATTCTGCGTATTGCGCCGAGCCTGCCGTGTTGCGCTCTCATTGGAGAGATACGGGCCGGTTCGATAGCTGGTGAAACCAAGACGGATTGCTGCATGCTCAAAACGGCGAGCATGAGCTTTGCGGATAGCCCGCATCCACCAACCACGATCAACCGCACGAGCAATCCTTTCACTGTTGGTTTCCCCCTGTGGTTCCGACACGCCGCGCCGCCCGCATTCCTGGCGAATCGCGTCAAGGATGGCATCGACCATCATGAGCCGATCGGATACGGCGTAGCAGTGCCGCGCCGCCGCGTCAGCCGCCTGATAAATTGCATCGTCGCCCGCATCCAAAGGCAACGGCGCGTCCTCAGCCTCAGCCAGCACGTCAAGCTTATCCAGATGCTTCCGGATGCCATCACGAGCGAACAGCGCAGAAAGCGCTACGCCCATGCGACGAGGCACGCCCGGAATGTACGGAGACTGATTCATTGCAGCGTAGTTTTCGCTGCGATGCCATCGAAACGATGCGCCGCCATTTCGCCGTGATCATTGACTCTGCCGCCAGTGCAGCAACGCTGCATGTCAGGCAGGAAGCGCAGCATGTGACCGATTTCCGCATGTACTCGAGCACGTTCCGCTGCATCCAATGCCAGCAACGGCCCCTTACCCTTTTTCGCGTCAATACCGGCCATGTGGCATGCCATCATGCGCATGCGCTGCGGAAGCCTGTTCCAATAAGCCGCCCGCACCGCTTCCGCATCCGCTAATTGGCGTGCTTCCAGACGCTTTGCCGCAGCCAGCGCCTCTTTTGCGAGCGCCCGCCCTGTAGCGGTAGGACCGCAGGCAGTGACCGGCGCAGATGCCGCCATAAAGGACGGGTGCCACACATCGGAAACGCGGCGCACTACTTCGGTATGGTCGTAGTCGCCGCTGTCGAAGTCGCCAATGTCGCCATCAAGATCACGAGCACCCATGATTGCCCCTTAAGCAGCCTGACGCTTTAACAGGAATACTTCCGCCTTACGGTCTAAATACGGATCGAGCTCGACCGCCCGCCAGTCAAAGGAGCCATACAGAGAGGACATGAATTTGCGGGCATGCTCCGCCGCTTCGCCGTCCGGAAAGGTCAACGCCTTGTCCGCTTTGTATGTCACCGCGATTACATCGAAATGCGACGTTGCATCGGCCAGAAACAGCCCGCAAGCAGCGCAGCGCATGACGAAATTGCTTGGTTTTTTGTAACGAGTTGTATCGTTCATGATGGCTCCCTAGGTCTACTCTCCTATGCAGAACAGCCACCCGGATTCGGCTTGCAAGGCCGGATGCCTAGGAGAGCATTGATAAAAATCAATTTCCGGGTGGCATGGCCGCAATATAGTTCGGTGGCACGACACTAGTCAACTACTTTCGTACGTCCTACAACTTGATACGTTGCACGTATCCAGACAGTTGACTATAGTTGCCACATTGCGCGCTTAGGCATAAGCGCGTGTAGACCTAGGAGAAGTCATGAACACACAGGAATACCTTGACAAGGTAAAAGCCGAACTCGGCATTACCTCTGACTACGCACTTCAAAAGCCGCTCAAACTGACGCGCAGCAGTATCAGCAAACTTCGCCATGGCGGAACAATGAGCGACGAAACCGCTGCGGAAGTAGCCAAAGTCCTAAAGATGCATCCGGGTTTGGTAATGCTAGACATGCACCGCGAGCGAGCAAAGACGCCCGCCGAACGATCCATTTGGGAAGAGATTTTTAAGGGTTTTCGCACGCTGTTACCACTCGCTAACGGGCGGAGGGTTGCTTAACCCTCCCCTGTAGTAACAGCATAAAAGTTAGCTGGAATTTACAAGTCTTCGCATTATGTAAAATTGAATTATGTATTTATAGATTGGATACGACGTTGACCACGGTGTCCACCCCGGTACCGCATATCGCTGCCCGCTTACTAGAATGGCTGACATGACCACGGCTACGTGAGTTCCTTGCTGGTGCGGAGCCAGCGCGCATCAGGCTCACTCCTGGCGCGTACGCGTTCCCATTTTGCCCCGCATCGATTGCAGCGATAGTATTCGATGCGCCCGCTCGCAGTAGCGCCGTAATTGATTAGCGCATCCGAATGCAATAGTAGATTGGCGTGCGGCGAAGTCATTGCACTGGCGCCAACGAGGTTCAAGCATTCTTGGCAGTCCGCCATCGTACGCCTCCCATCCAAGAGCAATCAATGCCGGTTTGCTTTTTCGTTCTCGAGATCAAGACGGACAACTTCGAATCCGCCGTCGTAGTAGCCGCGCTCTTCGGCCGTGGCGCGCGCTTCTTCCACGCTGCGAAAGCGTCCTGCCTGCGACAGGTCGTCGGTCAATGACAGATCATCGGCAAACGGGTAAAGATAGCCGTCCGGGGTCTTGATGATGTAAGCGTTCATGGTGCGTCTCCTCGGTGTGCCAGACCAGAATGTTGCGCAATCCGTTGCGAATGGCGCTTTCGCTAGTCTTCCGCGCGATGTCTTTCCGGTAGCGGTTTGTCATGCCAAGAGCTGCGATAGTTCCGGAGACGATGTTGCCAGAACTGCCGCCGGTGTTGCGTCGGCGGCGATCCATCCTTGTAGATACGAGCCCGTCAATAGGTGCCGGGCAGCAGGATGCCCTTGTCCACCTTGCGGACATCGGTGAGTCCGCAGAAGGCCATCGTCAGGTCGAGTTCCTTGCGGATAATTTCGAGGCACTGCGAGACACCCTCCTCGCCCATTGCCCCCAATCCGAAAAGGAATGCTCGCCCGATATAGACCCCTTTGGCGCCAAGGGCCAGCGCCTTGATAACATCCTGACCGGAACGGATACCGCCGTCCATGTGAACTTCAATCTTGTCGCCCACCGCCTCGACGATTCCCGGAAGCGCAGATATCGAGGAGCGCGCGCCGTCGAGCTGGCGTCCGCCATGATTCGACACGATCAACGCATCGGCGCCGCTTGCGGCGGCCAGCCGCGCATCTTCCTCGTCCAGAATGCCCTTGATGATGAGCTTGCCGCCCCATTCATCCTTGATCCACTTCACGTCGTCCCATGACAGGCGCGGATCGAACTGCTGAGCTGTCCATGAAGACAGTGAGGACATGTTGGACACGCTGCTCGCGTGGCCGACGATGTTGCCGAAGGTCCTGCGCTGCGTACCCAGCATGCCAAGGCACCAGCGCGGCTTGGTCATCATGTTGAGGATATTAGGCACGGTCAGTCTCGGCGGCGCCGACAGGCCGTTAATGAGATCCTTGTGCCGCTGACCGAGCACCTGCAGATCCAATGTCAGCACAAGTGCCGAGCAGCGCGCCGCCTTGGCGCGGGCGATCAGGCGCTTGATGAACTCGCGGTCGCGCATGACATACAACTGAAACCAGAACGGCTTGCTGGTATGGGCGGCGATGTCTTCGATCGAACAGATGCTCATCGTCGACAGTGTGAAGGGGACGCCGAATTTTTCGGCCGCCTTCGCTGCAAGGATTTCACCATCGGCATGCTGCATGCCGGTCAATCCGGTGGGCGCGAGCGCAACCGGCATGGCAACCTCCTGCCCTACCATAGTCGACTTCAAGGTGCGGTTCTCCATGTTGACCGCGACGCGCTGCCGGAACTTGATTTGTTCAAAATCCGTGCTGTTGGCGCGGTAGGTCGACTCGGTCCAGGACCCCGAGTCGGCATAGTCATAGAACATGCGGGGTACGCGCTTGTGCGCCAGCTTGCGCAGGTCTTCGATAGTAGTGATTACGGGCATGGGGGGCTGCTCCTTACAGTGATGCGCAAGTGTAATTCAGGCGTGCCTGGTGCCGCATCATTGAATGCTTGAAATTTATTCATCTGCAAGCGCGCTACCCGTCTTACGCCGACGAAGACGAGTCTCCGCCATGCTCCGCAGCGCACGCATCGCCGCCACTCCTGGGAATGCCCTCCTTGGCGCGGGCAACCCTGACCGCATCAGGCAACGCAACCCCGTTCTTGGCGGCCGTCATTTCGGCGAGGATCGAGATGGCGATTTCGGCCGGAGTCTTGCTGCCGATGTAAATCCCCACCGGTCCATGCAGCTTTTCAAGCTGAGCGTCGGTCAGTTCGAACAGCTTGAGCCGCTCGCGCCGCTTTGCATTGTTCACCCGGGAGCCGATCGCACCAACGTAAAAGGCATCCGATCTGAGCGCTTCCATCAGCGCAAGATCATCCAGCTTCGGATCGTGGGTCAGCGCGATGATGGCGCTGCGGCTGTCCGGCTGCATCGCAACGACATGATCGTCCGGCATTTCGCGGACCAGTTCGACGCCAGGCAACTCATCCCAGGTGTCGCGGTATTCGTCACGCGGATCGCATACCGTCACATGGTAGTCCATGCCGACTGCAATTTGCGCCAGAAAACGGGAAAGCTGGCCAGCACCGATAATGAGCAGACGCCAGCGCGGACCGTGCACCGTGGTCAGAACGGATTCCGACACCTGCAGCGACATGCCCGGCCCGGCCGGCAAGTAGGATACCTCCCCGGTGGCAAGTTGCAATCGGCGGGCAACCAACTGGCGCGCCGCCAGGCGGTCGAGCAGCTCCGGAATCCTGCTCGTTTCCGACAAGGGCTCGATGGCAAGCTCAATGGTGCCGCCGCAAGGCAGCCCGAATCGATGCGCCTCGTCGGCAGTAATGCCGTACCTGACGATTTCAGGGAAAACGCGGCTGATGCCGTTTTCTCTCGCGCGGGCAATCAGGTCGTCCTCGATACAGCCTCCGGACACGGATCCGATCACATGCCCGTCGTCGCGCACCGCCAGCATCGCACCCTCCGGACGAGGGCTGGAGCCCCAGGTACGAATCACGGTCACGAGCTCGCAGCGATGGCCGTCGGCCAGCCAGCGCGCGCAGCTTTTCAAGACTTCGAGGTCGATACTGTCCATGCAAGCGTCCTGGATGCGTCTTTAATGGCCGCGCGGATGCGCTGGTAGGTGCCGCAGCGGCAGATATTGCCGCTCATTGCGGCATCGATATCCGCGTCGGTAGGGTTTTTGATGATGCGCAGCAGCGCTGCCGCGCTCATGACCTGCCCGCTCTGGCAATAGCCGCATTGCGGCACGTCGTGCTTGATCCATGCCGCCTGCACCGCCCTGCCGATCGAGTCATTTTCCATTGCCTCGATGGTGGTGATCTTTTGACCCAGGGCGGCGGAGGCTGGCGTCACGCAGGACCGGGTCGGCTGGCCGTTCAAGTGAATCGTACAGGCGCCGCAAAGCGCAGCCCCGCACCCGAATTTCGTTCCCGTCATGCCGAGGCTGTCCCTCAACACCCAGAGAACAGGGGTGGCGGGATCGGCTTCGGACTGG
The DNA here is from genome assembly GCF_035916955.1 of Noviherbaspirillum album. NCBI lineage: Bacteria > Pseudomonadati > Pseudomonadota > Betaproteobacteria > Burkholderiales > Oxalobacteraceae > Noviherbaspirillum > Noviherbaspirillum album. The sequence continues at coordinate 14,106 of NZ_JAWIIV010000040.1, forward strand.
ATATCAGCACCGTTGACATTCAGTGTGATCAAGCTTGGGTCTCCTTGGCGATGGCTTGTTATTCGTGCATGCGGCGTAGGAAGACTATAGTTTAAATCCCGTCGGCTCGCTGCTGCGCCGTTGATAGCGTATGCGTTTGCTCCGGGTTTCTGTCACCGCCGTGCGGTATTGCCGCGGGAAATTTTTCCGTCAGGGAACAAGTTGCAGATTTTCAGGTCTAGAGTGCATCCGTTTTATTGACGAGTCCTATCATGATGCTTGACGAACAACACAGTGAAGAATTACGCGCACTTCGTAACCTTGAGCGAACCGTACGCGCCTATAGCATCACCACCCGTATGGTGTCCTACCAGCGCCGGCAGGAGATGCTCGCGGCTGCGTTGCGAGAGGTGGTCGACGCTCGCAAGTCCGCCATCCGCAGGTCGCGTGCCATTCCGTTGAAGGAATAAGTGCAAGAACCTCCGTTCCGGACACGCCTCCAGTGCGGGGCATGTTTTCATCGTTAAAACATGCTCCACCGCCCTACTCATCTTCGTTCTTCACGTTTTCGCACTTTCCCCTCCTCTGCCACGGTTTCCGACCGGACGCTGCCGCGCTTTACCTCCACGACTTTTCCGCTTCTTCCTCACATCGCCGGCTTCACATTTTTCTCACACTTTGTTACGACTATGTCGCAACCAAGTCAATCAGATATTGCCTAGTGTCAAACGGACAAGACCTGAGGCTGGCAACATAAGGCCCTATCGAGTCTTTCATGCCTATCGAATTATCCAATGCGTCTGAAACTGTACCGACTATATCAACAGTACCAATCCGCAGCACCCAAATGCGCAGCGCGGGTTCACGCCATCCTTGCGTGCATGGGATTCGTGCTGCTGTCTGCTTTACCTGTCGCCGGAGCACATGCGTTTGGCTTCGCCGATGTGGCCGCCAAAGCAAAGAAGCTGGCAGCGGCATCGTATGTCACACCGGAAAAAAATCTTCCGAAGTCTCTCCAGACGCTCACCTACGACCAGTACCGGGATATCCGTTTCAATCCCGAAAAATCCCATTGGCGCAATTCGCGCCTGCCCTTCGAGCTCGCGTTCTTTCACCAGGGGCAGTATTTCGATACGCCGGTCAGGATTCACGAAGTATCCGGTAAATCCGTTACCGAAATCCGGTTCGACCCCAAGCTTTTCAATTACGGCGCCAACACGCATCTCGATCCTAAAGACCTCGCCAATCTCGGCTACGCAGGTTTCCGGGTTCACTATCCGCTGAACAACGCGAAGTACAAGGATGAAGTCATTGTCTTTCTCGGGGCAAGTTACTTCCGTGCCGTCGGCAAGAATCAGCTTTACGGCTTGTCTGCACGCGGCCTGGCAGTGGATACCGGATTGACGTCAGGCGAAGAGTTTCCGCAGTTCACCGAATTCTGGATCGAGCGCCCCGATCCCAGCGACAAGGAGCTCACGATCTATGCCCTGCTCGATTCACGCCGGGTCACCGGGGCCTACCGCTTCATCCTCCGGCCGGGATTCGATACCGTCGTGGACGTCAAGGCCGAACTGTATCTGCGGGAAAACGTTTCGAAGCTAGGCATTGCGCCGCTGACCAGCATGTACTTCTTCGGCGAAAACCACCGTCCGAACATCGACGACCACCGCCCGGAAGTGCATGATTCCGACGGCCTTTCGATCCAGTCAGGTACCGGGGAATGGATCTGGCGACCGCTGGTGAACCCGAAACGCCTGCTGATCACCTCGTTTGCGCTTAATAATCCTCAAGGTTTCGGTCTTATGCAGCGCGATCGGGAATTTTCCAGTTATGAAGACCTCGAAGCACATTATCAGCGCAGGCCGAGCGCATGGATAGAGCCGCGCGGAAACTGGGGACCCGGCCGCGTCGAACTCGTACAGATTCCGACGCCCGATGAAACCAACGATAACATCGTCGCCCACTGGATTCCCGATGTGCCGCCGAAGCCCGGTTCGCCGCTGAACCTGGAATACCGGATGCTCTGGCAAAAGGATGTCGACAAGAAGCCGCCACTGGCATGGGTAGCGCAGACCAGGCGCGGTCATGGTTATGTACGCAAACCGGACGACAGCATCGCGCTCTTCATCGATTTCGAAGGCCCGGCGCTGAAGAAACTGGAAGAAGGCACCAAACTCGAAGCAAGCATTACAACCGATGCCAATGCGAAGGTGCTGGAAACAAATACGTATCCGAACCAGATGAAAGGTGGCTGGCGAACCGCGGTCCGCTTCAAGCGAATCGATGACAAGAAGCCAGTCGAACTGCGCGGCTATCTGCGCCACAACAACACTACACTGTCAGAAACGTGGAGCTACATTCTTCCGCCCGATTGAAACGCGTGTACAGCAGCTCGCCGCTATGCAGCCTATACATGAAGCGACTGCGCCTCTCGGCGAACCAACGCAGCCAAGTCGTCGCCGCAATCGATGCGGCGGCTCCCCAAACCGAAGACGAAGCCCTCGCCATCCTGCACGATGCGCTTGCCGGCGACACCTCGATGAACGGCAACCCGGCGTTTCATTCGCTGGGCGCGCGGGTAAGCCTTGCCTGCGGAAGCCCGCGGTCGATGCCTGCCGAAGAGAGCGCGGCCATCCTGCCGCTGGCGCCGCCGCTGAACCGGGCCTCGATGGTGCCGCACCCCTGGAATCCGCTTAATCCGGTCAAGCGCTGGGCACAAGCGGTGACCCGGAGGCGCGCGCAATGGGTCGAGCGCCGTCATGAAAACGGCCGCCGCCCGTGGCCGGCCGAGGTGCCGCCCGACGAATCCGCCGACGGGCCCGACGGCCATGGCCGCTGGCAGCACCAGGGCAATGTCAGACGCATGATCCTGCTTGCTCTCATGCTGGCGCAGACTGCCGTCGCCACCTGGTTCATGAGCAAGGTGCTGCCCTATCAAGGTACCGCCAAGGACGAGATCGCCCTGCTCGCACTGTTTTCGATCCTGTTCTGCTGGGTGTCCGCCGGCTTCTGGACCGCGATGGCCGGCTTTCTCGTCATGCTGCGCGGCACTGACCGCTTCACGATCTCGCGCCATGATGCGGACGACAAACCGATAGACGAAGGCGCGCGCACGGCGATCGTCATGCCTATCTGCAATGAAGACGTCGACCGCGTGATGGCCGGACTGCGGGCGACGTATGAATCCGTGGCCGCCACCGGTGAGCTTGAGCGTTTCGATTTCTTCATTCTGAGCGACAGCAACGAAAGCGATACCTGCGCTGCCGAACTCGCCGCCTGGAATGAACTGTGCCGGCAAGTGAACGGTTTCGGTCGCATCTTCTATCGCCGCCGCCGCCGCCGGGTCAAGCGCAAAAGCGGCAACATCGATGATTTTTGCCGGCGCTGGGGCAACCAGTACCGCTACATGGTCGTGCTCGATGCCGACAGCGTGATGAGCGGCTCCTGCCTCACGACCCTGGTCCGGCTGATGGAAGTCAACCCGGGTGCCGGCATCATTCAGACAGCCCCCATCGCGGCCGGCCGCGATACCCTCTATGCGCGCATCCAGCAGTTTTCCACCCGCGTCTACGGTCCCTTGTTCACGGCGGGCCTGCACTACTGGCAGCTGGGAGAATCGCATTACTGGGGACATAACGCGATCATTCGCATGGCGCCCTTCATNCTTGTTCACGGCGGGCCTGCACTACTGGCAGCTGGGAGAATCGCATTACTGGGGACATAACGCGATCATTCGCATGGCGCCCTTCATTCGTCATTGCGCGCTTGCGCCCCTTCCCGGGCGCGGCTCGCTGGCCGGTGAAATCCTGTCGCACGACTTTGTCGAAGCTGCCCTCATGCGCCGCGCCGGATGGGCGGTCTGGATCGCCTACGATCTGCACGGCAGCTACGAGGAAATGCCGCCCAACCTGCTGGACGAACTCAAGCGCGACCGCCGCTGGTGCCATGGCAACCTGATGAATTTCCGGCTGTTCCCGGCACGCGGCATGCATCCTGTGCACCGCGCGGTTTTCGTCACCGGCGTCATGGCTTATCTGTCGGCGCCGCTCTGGTTCCTGTTCCTTGCCTTTTCCACGGCCATGCTCGCCATGCATACGCTGGTCGAGCCGCAATACTTCGTCGAGCCGCGCCAGCTGTTCCCGATCTGGCCGCAGTGGCATCCGGAAAAGGCGCTGGCCTTGTTCAGCGCCACTGCGACCTTGCTGTTTCTCCCGAAGTTCCTGAGTGTTCTGGTCATCGTGCTGCGTGACGCAAGGGGCTTCGGCGGAACGCTGCGCCTCACCGCGAGCATGCTGCTGGAGCTGCTGTTCTCGATGATGCTTGCGCCGGTCCGCATGTTGTTCCACACGATGTTCGTCACCGCCGCCTTCCTTGGCTGGGAAATGCGTTGGAAATCGCCTCCGCGCGATGACACCGAAACCACTTGGGGCGAAGCCTTCCGCAAACACGGCCTGCACATGGTTCTCGGGATCGCATGGGGAGCGGCGGTCTATTACCTGAACCCGTCCTTCCTGTGGTGGCTGCTGCCGATCGCCGGAGCGCTGACACTGTCGATTCCGATATCGGTGCTGTCGAGCCGGGTATCGCTTGGACGTCGGACCCGCGGTGCCGGCCTGTTCCTGATTCCCGAGGAATCGACTCCTCCGAAGGAGCTCACCGCGACTTATGCCTATGCCAGGAATGAGGCCGGGCAACCAAGTCCGGATTTCGTGGAAGCGGTCGTGGACCCGCTGCTCAATGCCGTGGTGTGCGCTGCGGCGCGTCCCCACCCTGGCCTGCCCCGGCCAGCCATAGAAGCGCGCCAGGCGCTTGCCGACACGGCATTGCAGGAAGGGCCAGGCGCCCTGAGTGCAGCGGACTGCAAGATCCTGCTCGACGATCCGCTCGCCATGTCCAGGCTGCATTTCAATGTCTGGTCTTCCGGCGTTGCACACGCGGAATGGCGTGAACGGATTTATCGCGACTCGGACGACCGCCTTGCAAATGCCTCCTGACGCCGCGGCGGCTGGCGGAATGCATTTTCCAGGAGCCGTTCGGCGTCCTGCTGCGCCAGCGGTTCGCTGATGCAGGTGCCCTGGATCTCATCGCAGGCCGTGGTGCGCAGGAATGCGAGATGTTCCTCGTTTTCCACTCCCTCGGCCACGACCGACAGGTCCAGGGTATGCGCGAGATTGATGACGGCTTCCGCCAGTTTCCATGATCCATCCTTTACGGCTTGAGCCAGGAAGGAACGATCAAGTTTAAGGCTGTCGAGCGGAAACCGGCCCAGGTAGGCCAGCGACGAATATCCGGTGCCGAAATCATCGACCGAGAGGCGCAGACCGAGCGACTTGAGTTCCTTGAGCAGGCCGGCAGCAATATCGGTATCTTCCATCAGAGCCGATTCCGTCAATTCAAGCTCCAGCTGGGACGATGGAAGGCCGCTGGCGTGCAAGGCTTCGGTGACCGAGTTCACCAACGCGCTGGTGCGGATCTGCCGCGCCGAGAGATTCACCGAAATCTTGAGCGGCCTGCCGAAGCGCCGGCTCCACTGCTGCGTCTGCATGGTCGCGCGGCGAAGCACCCATTCCCCGATCTCGTCAATCAGGCCGATTTCCTCCGCCAGCGGAATGAAATCGCTTGGTGACACCGCTCCAAGCTCTGGATGCACCCAGCGCAGCAAGGCCTCCATTCCGGTAATGGTGTTGCTCTTCAGATGTACGCGCGGCTGGTAATACACCAGGAGTTCGTTGCGTGCCACCGCATGCCGAAGCGCCGATTGCATCAGGATACGGGAGCGCGACGCGGCCCCCATGTCGGCGGTGAAGAAGCGGTAAGTGCCTCCACCAAATGCCTTTGCCCGGTAAAGCGCGGTGTCGGCACTCTGCAGCAGGGAGTCGCTGGTGTCACCATCCTGGGGATACATGCTGATGCCGATAGATGCACTGGCGTTGACCTCATGGCCCTTGATCAAGATCGGCTGATCGAGCGAACGCGTCAGCATTTCCGCCAGTCTTCTTGCCGAGACCTCGCCGTTCAGGCATTCCGCGACCACCACGAACTCGTCGCCGCCAAGCCTTGCCACCGTGTCGCCGGAGCCCACGCATCGGTTCAGACGAAGGGCAATTTCCTTGAGCATCAAATCGCCGGCAGCATGCCCGAAGGAATCGTTTACCTCCTTGAAATTGTCCAGGTCGATAAAGAATACGGCAAGAGAGACTCCGGCCTCCCTGCTGTCCAGGCGCCTCCTGAGGGTGGTCTGCAACAGGGCGCGGTTGGGCAGCTCGGTGAGGATGTCGCGGGTTGCCAGTCTTTCGAGCGCCCGGGATGTGCGCACCTCGCGGGTGACGTCGCGGCTGACGCCACGGTATCCACGGAAAGTCCCGTTGTCGAAGACGGGCTCGCCGGATATCCGCAGAAAGCGAACCAGTTCCGGATCGGCGGGCGATGCCGCCGGAAAGATCACATCGTGGAACGAGCGAAGTTCGCGTATGCTTTCCAGGCAAATTAGCAGGCCCGGCGCATGCGGGTCTTGCGCATGTTCGCGGAAATTCGAACCGAGCAGCTGTTCAGGCTTGACTCTCAACTTCTGATAAATGCCGTCGGAAAAGAATGTGAATCTCAGGTCGGCATCCGTTTCCCAATACCAGTCGGAGGAAAGCGATATCAGGCTGCGGAAGCGCTCTTCCCTGCGTTCGAGCTCCCTTTTCGCCTCGATCTGCGCTGTTACGTCGCGGGCGATCGATACCGTGCCGAGCTTGGCATTTGTGACCGGATCGCGCAGCGTGCGCGTGGTTGCGCCCAGCCAGATCCAGGAGCCGTTCTTGTGCCGGAAACGGATATGCAGAAGGCCGCGTCGCTTGGTTTGTTCGCGCCTGGGCGCGAGATCGTCCGGATGAATATGGTCGTACAGCCGCGTGCCCAGCAGTTCATGCGCCTCGTAGCCGAGGGTATCCTTGTGCGATGGCGAGACATAGACATAGATGTCGTTCGCATCGGTATGCGAAATCATGTCGCGCGCATTCTCCGTCAGGAGACGATGCTCCATTTCGCTGCGGACAAGTCTTGCTCTCGCCTCGTGGCTGTCCGATATATCGAAACAGGTGCCCACGTAAGTATCCGAAGCGCTATCCGGTCCGAACCTGGGCGCCGCGGCTTCGGTTATCCATCGCACGACGCCGTCGCTGCACAGTATTCGATACTGGATCTGGTACTCCCGGCGCTCCTGTCGTGCCTGAAACGCGCTCCGCTCCACCCGGTCCGCGTCATCCGGATGAACGAATGCAAGCCAGTCCGAAATGGCAAGCTCCGGCACTTCACCGAAGGAGGCGCCGAATTGTGCCGCCGAACCAATATAGAGATAAGAGCCGTCGATTTTCGCTTCCCACACGATGACGCCCGCACCGTCAGCGAGTTGGCGCAGAATGCCGATCGACGATGAACGTGCGGGTTGCCGGCTCGGGGACACCGGCAGGACGAGATATTTTTCCATGCCTGCAATGTTACCACTGGGCAGTAATCCGGATTTGTAATAAGACTCCGCGCAATTTGAAACTGCGTTGGTGACCTGTGGCACAGGCTTAACTGGCTTAACCGATATTGCAACACCGTAACGACCAGCGGATAGAAAGGCTTGTGCTGAGATATTCAGTACCGACAAGCGTATTTCCGTAGCTCAGGGCGCTATTGCAAACCGCTGTCGACCGCCGTCATTGCACGGGAGTATGCGTTGATCCGGCCCCTTAATCTCGTTAGACTACGTCTGTTTGACCGTAGTCGCGACCGTAGTCGCATTATCTGGCGGCTGCGATGCATTGCCAGTACCCGCCCCGGTTTTCTTGCCGCTTACGGCATCGATCTGCCTGAACTCAAGTAGAGCCATGATGAAGACACCGACGACGACTCCAGCGGTAAACAAGCCCAACAGCAGTATGATCAGTGAAACCATCATTGGCCTCCGTCAGTTTCCTGGTATGGACGAGGATTGCTTGCCCATTTAAGCATTTGCACATAGGAAATGATTGCGCTTAATCAAGCTTCTGTTACCCGACTTAATATTGGCTCCGCCAGCCAAGGCGCATGTGCCACGTCATTAACCTTTAAATAAGGGAGATAAGGAAACTTGCCAACTTTCGGCCTTTCGGGGTCCAGATAGGAAGATCTCATCGCATCCATAGAAAAAATGCGGCGAAAAAATTTTGTCCGAGGCAACCAATGCCGGCTTGCTTTGTCCTATCACTGCTTATCAGAAACTTTGCGCGCACCGGGTACCGAAGTCCATTGAGCTGCTCGCAAATATTGACTCTCCACAGGAACACGCATGCCCAGTTTTTCCAAGCTTTATGACTCATTCAAGAACGGTTATGTCGTTGCGGTGCTTTCCGTTCTTCTAGCCTTCATCGCGGTGGCCGCCGTGGTGTACAAGCCGCTCACCACCAAAAGCAATCCCGTCGTCCAGTCGCAGGACATTTCCGAAATCACCAAGCTCGTCGGCAACCGCCACAAGCTGGAATACCTGCTGCTCGCGCAGCCCCTGTCGGATTTTCCCCGGTATGTGTTTAAGTACAAAGACGCGGACGAAATCAATGTGGTCAAGGTGCCGAGCACCTCTCATACCAATCTCGAGCGCGAGGTATTGCTCAAGCATGCCATTCCCTACGCAATCGCCAAGGATGAATTCCTGAACGCCAATCGCGCGATTCTGGAAGACGAGGAAGCGCAGCGCAGCGCCCTGGCCGAAGCCGGCGCCTTCCTTGCCCGGAATGCGATCGGCATCGCACTGCTCGTATTTCTTTTCATCGGCCTGCGCAAGGGGATGCCCAGCCTCGGCCTCGGAAGCGGCGCTTCCGTAATCAAGCCGGAAAACCTCAAGGGCAGCATGGACGACCTCGTCGGCATGGAAGACATCAAGCGTGAAGTCGCCCATCTTGAAGAAATGATCATCAACCGCGACCTTTACCGTTCGCACAATATCGACAAGCCGTTCAATGTCATGCTGACGGGCCCCGCAGGCACCGGAAAGACCAAGCTGGCCGGTTATCTTGCAAAGAAACTCGATATTCCGCTCATCCAGGCTTCAGGCTCCGGGCTGGAATCGGGCTTTGTCGGCGGCGGCTCCAAGGCGCTCAATGCCATCTACAAGAAAGCCGTTGCCCAGGGCCGCTGCATCATCTTCCTCGACGAGGCGCAGAGCCTGTTTATGCCGCGCGGACGCGGAGACAAGAAATGGGATGACGACACTGCAAATACCCTGCTCGGCCTGCTCGACGGCGTCAAGAGCGAAGAAGGTTCGGGGGTGATCTGGGTCGTCGCCTCCAACTTCGACGATGCCAACAGCCAGATGGACGAGGCGATGCTGCGCCGCTTCGCCGTGAAGATCAACTTCCGCCTGCCGAACAAGTCCGAACGCAGGGAATTGCTCAACGTCTTCCTGTCGCGCAAGAACGTGGAATGCATCGACTGGAGCAATCTCAATCTCGACTATGTTGCCGAAATTACGGCGAACCTGAGCCCGGCGCTGCTGGAAACGGTGGTTGATCGCGCCAGCATGATCGCCATCCAGGAAAAAACCCTAATCGATACCGACGTCCTGTTCCGCGCCTTCGAGCGTGCATCGATCGGCCTGACCGACCGTGCAACCACGGCCGAAAAGAACAAGGAACGTGAACGCGTGGCCTTACATGAACTCGGTCACTTTTTCATGCAGATCGACCCTTATGTCCGCCAGGGACTGACCTGGGATGAGGTCAAGGCGAAATCCAACTTGCTCAAGATCAGTACCGAGTCGGTATCGAAAATCGGTGCCCTCGGCTATGTGCTTTCTTCGGCCAGCGATGTCTCGCTGCGCACTTTGGAAGAAATGGAGCAGGATGTTGTGCAATTGTATGGCGGCGTTGCCGCTGAAGAATTGTTCTATGGCGCGCGCGGCATTTCGACCGGCAGCCAGAACGATATCCAGAAGGTGACCTCGATGCTGGACCTGATGGTCAACCGCTTGTCCATGTATTCGCGATCCAAGCTCGATTACAGCCAGCTCAAGTCGGAACACTCTCCGGAAGATGCGCTGCGCCAGGTCGAAGCCAAGGCCGACGAACTGTATACCCGGACCCTGGACGCCATGAAGGACTACAAGGACCTGATCAGCGCACTGACCGGCACCTTGCTTGAACGCTATGTATTGTCAAAAGATGAAGTGTTCGCGCTGCTCGCCGAACTGACCGAACCGCCGAGAAAGGCTGCCTGACGTAGCTATTCAGGCTGATTGATCGGGTTGACTGACCTTTGCTCAAAAGCCCCGTAGCGCATTCTTGCAGCGCTGCGGGGCTTTTTTGTTTTTCTGCCGTCCGGCGCCGGTTGATCAATCAATTCTGCGTGGCAGGCTGTTCCATGCGCGCTATAAGTTCCTGCGCTACAGGCTGGAGCTCAGCCAGCGACAGGCCATCGAGCATGATCTTTGGCGACGCGTCTATATCCGGATAATTGCGCAGGATGGAACGGCGGTAGGTCGGATCGTAATGGTGCCGCATCAGGCGCTCGAACAGTTCGGGCACTCGCTTTTCGGTCGCCAGGCTCTCCCACCGGTCGAACTCTTCGCCGCCGATCAGCGGCCTCAGATAGCGCAGCCGCTCGATCATCGACCCCGGATCGTCTTCGAAATGGGCATAGTCTTCGCGCAACAGCTGTACCCGCAGTGCCATTGGCGCATCGACGGCGACCGTCATGCCGGCACGCATGGCGTTCAGCAAGGCATCGGGCAACTGGACCTGTCCGATCTTCTTGCTCTCGGATTCGACCCATACCGGGCGCTCGGGATCGAAGGAGCGAAGCCGCGCGAGAAGCAGGCTGTCGAACAGTTTCTGCGTGGGCTGCGGCTTGCCCGGCACTGCGCCGATGATGGAGCCGCGGTGGGTTGCCAGCGCTTCAAGATCAAGCACCTGCGCCCCGTTATCTTGCAATGCCGCCAACAGGCGCGTCTTTCCGCAACCTGTCGGACCGCTCACGACGATGTAGCGAAAACCGGAAGGCGCCACGGCCAGCTGCTCGTTGACCCAGCGGCGGTAAGCCTTCCACCCGCCCTTGACCCGCTCGACTCGGTAGCCGATGGTTTCCAAGACGTCCTGCCAGACCTTGCTGCGCTTGCCGCCGCGGAAGCAGTACACCAGGATCCGGCTCTTGCTGCCGTAGCGGGAAATGTGGGTCTCGATATGTCTTGATATGTTCTCGAGGGAGTAGCGCGCCCCCAGCTGGTAGGCGGCAAGCGGATTGGTCCGGTGCAGGGTGCCGACTTCGGCAAACTCGGCATTGTCGACCACCGGCAGGTTGACCGCGCCGGGAATATGGTCTTCATCGAACTCCCGCGGGCTGCGCGCGTCGATGATCAGGTCAAAGGATTTGTAATCGTACATAGCCGCGCTATTGTAAAGGGTTTCTCCCTCCAACCCCCATGATTCATGGAATGGCCCCCGTCCGGAACCGCCGGCAGCCCGACTCAAGCCGTATCGCGGCCAAACGCATCGCGGCCAAACATCAGCGATAATCTCCAGCTTCGCAAATCCCCAATAATTCATTTTCCACAATCATGAGCTCACCTTCAACGTCCCCACTCCGCCTGACATCGTTCTCCCACGGCGGAGGCTGCGGGTGCAAGATTGCGCCAGGCATCCTTGCCGACATCCTGAAAAAGTCGAGCGGTTTTCCCGTTCCCAAGGAGCTCATGGTGGGCATCGAAACCGCGGACGATGCAGCCGTATACAAGCTTAATGAAGAACAGGCGCTGATTGCGACGACCGATTTCTTCATGCCCATCGTCGACGATCCGTTCGACTTCGGCCGCATTGCCGCCACAAACGCCATCTCGGACGTCTATGCAATGGGCGGAACGCCGATCATGGCATTGGCGCTGGTTGCCATGCCGATTAGCCAGTTGCCGGTGGACGTGATCGGCAAGATCATCCAGGGCGGAGAGTCAATTTGCGCCGAGGCGGGCATACCTATCGCCGGCGGCCATACGATTGACTCCGTCGAGCCGATCTATGGGCTGGTGGTGATGGGTATTGTTCATCCTTCCCGGGTCAAGCGCAATGCGGATGCCAGGTCCGGCGACAAGCTGGTACTCGGCAAGCCGCTGGGCGTAGGCATCCTGTCGGCGGCGCTGAAGAAGGAAGCCCTGGATGCATCGGGGTACGAGGCGATGATCGCCAACACGACCAAGCTCAACAAGCCCGGAAAGGCCTTGTCCGATCTCCCGGGCGTACATGCGCTCACCGACGTCACGGGATTCGGCTTGCTCGGACATTCGCTTGAACTGGCGCGCGGTGCCGGCCTCGGCGTTCGGATCGATGTGTCGAACGTTCCCCTGCTTCCGGGCGTCGCGGATCTGGCGGCGCAAGGCTTTGTCACCGGCGCATCGGGCCGCAACTGGACGGGCTACGGCAAGGATGTGCATCTCGACGATGCGGTTTCCCCTGTCCAGCAAGCCCTGCTTACCGACCCGCAGACCTCGGGCGGCCTGCTGGTCTCATGCAGTGCCGAGTCGGTGGACCAGGTGCTAGCGATCTTCAGGGAGCAAGGTTTCAGCGAAGCCGCTGTCATTGGCGAAGTGACGGGCGGACCCGTCGGCGTGCGCGTAGCGGCCTGAGTCCTTGGGCAATGCACGGGAAATCCCGGCAAGGCCGACCGGGCTAGTAGCGTCATGCTCCAGTCAAGCGCGTCCTGCTCAGGCCTGCACTCGCTTGACGTAGCCGTTGAGCACGCCCTGGATCTGGGAAAATTTGACCGGTTTGTCGAAGACTTGTTCGAAGCCGGCCTGCCGGGCGCGCTGGTGTTCAACCGGATCATCAAAACCGGTGACGGCAATCAGGGGGATATGGGCGCAGGCCGGGTCTGCCCGGAGCTCCCGGGCTACATCGAACCCATTCTTATCGCCCGGCAACCGCAGATCGCAGAACACCAGGTCGGGCAGTTCGCTGCGTATGTATTCGAGTGCCGTGCGGGCATTGAATGCGGCCTGGGTGGCGCATCCCATAACCTCTAGCAGGTCACAAAACAGTTTGGCCAGGTCCTCGTTGTCCTCGATGACTATCACCCGCATCCGGCGGGCTTGGGCCTGATTGTCTTCCGGCGATATGGGCAAGGTCATCAGATTCGAAGCGTGAAGCATCCAGTCGACTATCCTCTATCTACGGAAGGCGGAGCTGGCGATAAGTTCCCGGGCTTTTCCAACTGCCGTAGTGTCCTCGCGCACTCCAAGGTTTGCATCGAAGCAATTTAACCAAGCATTGCCGCTGTTCCCTTGATTTGGCATTGCCCGTCAACGCCCGAGCGAATGCCCGGAGCATACTCTCCACAAACCATGGCTCACGATCGGATTGAACAATTGCCTCCCGGCGTTGCACGATCGGATTGAACAATTGCCTCCCGGCGTTGACCAAGCAACACTTGCAGCATTAATCATTTTCGTGGAGGGAAACGCATGCAACCCATGTCATCCGGCATTCGCTGGTGGTTTGAGTCGATGGACCGGGCGCGCCGTAACCGCGGCGCGGCCATGGACCGCATGGGCTACGGCCCGGTGGAGACGCCGCATGAAACCATCCTGTCCGTGCCGGGCATGCGCCTGCGGCGCTATAGCGGGACTCCCGGCTACGGCAAGGGCAAGGGCGTCCTGATTGTTCCGGCGCCGATCAAGCGTCACTATATCTGGGACCTGGACCCGGAATGCAGCGTGGTGCAGCGCCTCCTCTCCGAAGGCTTTCAGGTATGGCTGGCGGAATGGACGGAACCCGGCGAGGCGGAAAGGCACTTCGGTCTCGAGCACTATGCGCTGAACATGCTCGATCTTTGCCTGGACGCCATACGCAAGGAAGGCGGCCCGACAAGACTCGGCCTGTACAGCCATTCTCTCGGCGGCGTGTTCGCCACCGTTTATGCGGCGCTCCGGCCGGAGAACGTTTCCGGACTGGTGCAGGTTGAATCCCCCCTGCATTTCGCGCGCGGTTCCGGCTCGTTCGGACCACTGGTCGCCTTCGGCCCGCCGACTGAGAATGTTACCCGGGTGTTCGGCTGCATTCCCGGCTCGGTGCTGAACCTGGCCAGCATGGTGGCTTCGCCATCGACCTTCGGTTCCGAACGGATGGCGGACATGTTCGCCAGCATGGGCTCGAACCGGCATATGCGCAGCCATCTGCTGGTCGAGCGCTGGACGCTGGACGAGGCGCCGATGGCGCCGGCCTTGTTCGAGGAAGTGCTGGACCGGCTTTACCGCGAGGATGCGTTCATGCGCGGCGTTCTCGACATTGCCGGACAGCGCATCGGTCCGCAAAGCATCGTTTCTCCGATACTGGCGATTTACGACCCGCGCAGCACCATCATCCCACCCGAGTCTGTCATCGCATTTCACGAGGCGACCGCCAGCCCGATCAAGCGCTTGATCGCCTATCGCGGCGATACCGGTGTGGCGCTGGCGCACGTCGGCGCACTGGTTGGACACAACGCCCATGCCGAGATCTGGCCGGAAGTGCTGGCCTGGACCAGCGACGTTGCGCGCGAATGGCATTGAGGCCATTGGCGCCCAGCCTGCCCGCCGGGCTCCTACCTTCCAGACGAACCGCCTCCCTGCGCGCTTGACGAGCCATGCCCGGAGCCGTGGCCCGCACCATGGCCGCTTCCATGACCGCTTCCATGTCCGGAATGCGGCTTGTCGCGCGTGTGCCCTTCGCCCGTTCCGCTGGCGCCGCTGCTACTGCTGCTGCCTGTCCCATTTCCTGAGGTCATGTCCATGCGCGCAGCCTGCTGGCGGGCTTGCAGGTCGGCGGCCCTCTGTTCAACGTCCGCTACGCGGGCGGGGTCGGTGCTTTCACGTATTTCGGATGCAGATCCCTGGGCTTGGGCCAAACCTGCAAATGCAAGGCCGCAAACAAGCGCTGCGAGTGCCGATTTTTTCATTGTTGCCTCCATGAGCAATACGGAAGAAAAGTCCGCCGGGCGAACCCGGCATGTCACCGGACGCCTGCGGCGGCGCGTCTACGGTTAGGACCCGCGAACCCGTCGCTGGTTTCAGCGAAGGATTTCGTATCAACAATAAAATCCGACGGCTCAATAAGTGCGCGCATCCTGGGTGCTGGTTCCCGTGACGCGCCCGCTGGTGATGTCGAAATGCACGCTGAAGAAGCGTGGCTCGTTAAGAGCTTGGTAGCGCCAGTCCCAAGCCTCCTCATTCTTGAGCTTGTACTGAACGACAGTGCGCGGCTTGCCAAGCAGTCGCCGCACTTCGTCACGCGTCATGCCGGTCTTGATGCGTGCAAAGCTTTCCTCGGTCAGAAGTTGCCGGTAGTCTTTCAAGGTGCCCGACTTATCGATGACGAATTCCCAGGTCCGGACACCTTCCGGTCCTTTCGGATACTGCAAGGCACGCGTGCCGTCCTCTTCTTCCCAAACGGTCTCGGGCTTGCCCATGACCATGCGCACATCGGATTCCGAGGAAATGCCTTTCTCCAGTTTATCCAATCCGAACTCCTCTACCGGCCGGCCTTGCCTGTCGCAGCCGGCAACCAGCATGATGACGAACGCAAACGCGGCAAGCATGACGCCGCGCAGCCATTGATGGGCGACAGTCCCGCCATGGGGGCTTGCCTCGGAAAATCCCGTGCGGAACGGCATCTGCATGATCAGAACCCTATCCTGCGCTTGCCACTCTCGGACTTGACCCGCAAATCATCAGGGATGAGCGAGGACCGCCCGGCCGCGACCGCGAAACCCAAGCCATCGAGCAATGCCTTGCGCATTTCCCGCGGCGATATATCGGACAGCCTGTCGAGCACATTTTCAGGCAGCTCCTCGTCTACGCCTTTCAGGCGAAGTTCCTTCAGCAAGCCTTCGTAAACCCGCTGGGCAATGACCGCCGATTGCTCCGGAGTCGGAGACGGCACGTCGTACACCGCCATGCGTGACAACAATGCCTCGGGTATGCCATCGAGGCTGTTGGCGGTGAGCACCCAGAACACCTGGCTGGCATCGAGATCGACATCGATGAATTCATCATGGAAAGCGCGCGACGTCTCCGGCTCGAGCAGCTGATAGAGTGCCGCCATCGGATCCGACTGGGTGGAACCGGTGGCCTTCTCAACTTCGTCGAGCAGTACCACCGGATTGGCGAACTTGCCGCGCACCAGCCGTTCGGCAACCTTGCCGCACTTGGCGCCCTTCCATGTCGAGGAGCTGCCGGTAATCACGAAGCCCGCGGACAAGGCATTCATGCTGATGAACTCGAACTCAGTGCCAAGAACCGCCGCCAGCCGCTTGCCGAAATGCGTCTTTCCTACCCCGGGATCGCCCAGCAGCAGCACCGGCATTACATTGAATCCGGCCCCGCCGGCAATCGCCAGTCCAAGGTAGCGCTTCAGATCATCGAGCACTTCGCCGAAGTTCGGACAGTCGTCGTACAACGGTTCCAGCGCGGTCGTGGACGATGGCGTGGTGACGAAGCGTTCCGCCCCGAGTTCGAGCATATTTTCATAGAACGCTTCCAGTTCGGGCGATTTCAGTGCGCGTGCCCTCGCCTGGGCGTTCTCGACTTCCTTCATGTCATAGATTGGATGTGAGCGGGCGAGTGTAATCGTCATAAGTACCTCCTCTATCGCATGCAATCTTCATGGGACCGTGCCGGCAAAAACTACAAATTCTTTCGGCTCCCCTGCCTGCATAGTCCCGACTTTACCGCCGGGCGTCGTGGTTTACCCATCATTTCTGAAAGCTGGCCATCCGGAACCGCCGAGCTTGCACAAGTACATGCACATGGCTATGCAAACTCTGTTCCAAGTGCAAGGATTTCTCCAGCGCCACTTTCAGCTTCATTGCATCGAAAATGCGCCCGAATGTCAACTGGGGCAAAAGACCTTTCGCGGGATGGGGCGACCAAGCGGCAGCGGAGATGGAAATCGGCATAGGCAGGGCGAAGGAATCGTAGCAAATTGTGCGGAACAGGCAGGAAGAATAATCGCCGTCACGACAATACGCGCTCTTCCCTCGGGTAATGGACCGACGTCGGGCACATAGACCGGAGGGATCAGTGAAAACTATGCCGCGAAGGATAACTGCGGCATCACTTCGGCTGCCGCGGATGCCACCGCTTCCTCCACCGAAATGTCGTTCGTCGCGTGGCCAATGGTATTGCAGGTGACGATTCGTCCTGCCCCCGCGGCTTGCATGTCAGCGACCGCGCCGTCTGCGAACACGCCATGCACGGCAATGCAAACTGGTGCCGGCAATCCGGCGGCCCGGAGATGCTGTATTGCTGCGATCATCGTCTTTCCGGTCGAAGCGATGTCGTCGATGATGACAGGCGTCATGTTTTCCCAACCGCCCGTCTGCGGCGCCGTCACTTCGACATCCCGGTCCCCGTGGCGGGTCTTTTGCAGGATCGAATGCGGGCAGCCAACGTCGCGCGCCACCTTCAGTGCCCATTGTTCGCTTTCCGCATCCGGACCAACGATGACCGGACGGCTGACGTTCTGCTTTATCCAAGCGGCGATCATGGGCGCGGATTGAACGACCCGGGTCGGAATTGAATAGATTTCATCGAGCGAATGATGCCGGTGGAGATGCGGATCGACGGTAACCAGCCAGTCGAAGGACGCTGACAGGAAGCGCGCCATATGCATGGAAGCGGCGCCTTCGCCAGTCTTGAAATGGGAATCTTGACGCATGTAGGCGAGATATGGCGCGACCAGCCCGACGCTGCGTGCGCCGAGTTCCCGCGCTGTGCTGGCGGCAAGGTACAGCCGAATCAGCTTGTCGTCCGGCTTATGCAGCGTGCATAGCAGCGTCACTTCGCGGTCCTTCACCGGCGTCAGCAGCCGCACATACGATTCCCCGTCCGGGAAAAGCCTGGTTTCGAGTTCGCCCAGCTCGCAGGACATTGCCTTGGAAACTGAGGCGGCAAACGCTTCATTTCCCGGCAACGGAAACAGAACCGACTTCATTATGCGCTCCCTTTACGCTATTGGTCCGTCCACTCTATCGGCGGCGGTCAAATATCCTCTGCGCTAGCGCAGAAAGCCGTCAGTCTGTCAGCAGCAAAGCCACAGTGCCAGCAGCTATTGAGCACGATCAAGCATCGCAGCGATCCATGCATCATTGCAGTGGCGATCGACTCATTAGGGATAACGGGGTCATCGGGCGATAAGGCGTGTATCACCTGTAATTTTTTCAATGGAAATCTTTTACTCCCGGTGCCTCGCGGCGCCGGAAAACTCCCTTCTTATAACAAGGCATTGCCGCAAGGCGATCAGGAGCAGGCGAGTGCCAAACATGCGCTGTTCTGCCCCTTCGCCGCAGTGCGGCACCGCGTATTGCATGGCGCCTTTCCGCACCTGGTGCTCGCATGCATCTTGCTAGAAGACTCCATGTGCGCAAGCATCGCGAATGAGCAGGACACCGGATGTACGTGAAATCATTGACGATCCTCATCATTTAATTTTTCCAGCGCGCCCTATACTTAACTTGAGGGCGGCAGAAACGTAAACCGATATCGTGTGTCCATCCTGAACATGCGATGAACCTGCGGGGAGCACATGCAATGACGACGCAAAGTGAAGTCAATCGTACCGAGCAGCAAGAAGACCTTCTGAAAAGCCTGATCGCATTCACCAAGGACCATCGCGCAACATACTGGTCCGGCACCCTCTCGGAGTTCCTCGAAAGAGTCATGACTGCCGATCCTCAGGGCGCAGCGCGCACATCGCATCAGTACATGTGGGACATGATCCGCTGGATGGGCGGAGAGGATGAAAAGGGAAATTTCCGTTGCCGCCTGTTCGACCAGGAATTGTTCGGTGTCGACGAATCGATCGACCGCGTGGTCGATTATTTCAAGGCCGCTGCCGCGGGCTCCGAAGTGGGCCGGCGACTGCTGCTGCTGCTGGGTCCGCCGTCCGGCGGCAAGTCCACGCTGGTGATCCTGCTCAAGCGCGGCCTGGAGGAATACAGCCACACCGAGGCCGGCGCCATCTACGGCATCCAGGGTTGCCCGGTGCATGAGTCGCCGCTGCATCTGGTGCCGCATTCGCTGCGCTCGCGCTTTCGCGACACCTATGGCGTCGATATCAAGGGTGAGGTCTGCCCGCATTGCCGCACCCGCCTGGAAAATGACTACGAGGGCGATTTCCTGCGCATGCCGGTCGAGCGGGTCTTCATCTCCGAAGCCGGACGAGTTGGCATAGGCACCTACGCGCCGCATGATCCGACCACGGCCGACCTGGCCGACCTGGTGGGGTCGGTCGACTTGTCCAAGGTGGCCGAGTATGGCGACGAGGGCGACCCGCGCGCTTGGTCTTGGTCCGGGGCGGTCTATGCGGCAAGCCGCGGCATGCTGGAAATGATCGAGATTCTCAAGGTCAAACGCGAATTCCTCTACCTGCTGCTGACGCTGACGCAGGAAAAGAATGTGAAGGTGTCCCGCTTCCCGCTGATCTACCTCGACGAGACCATCCTTGCGCATACCAACCTGGCGGAATTCCGGAAGTTTCTGCAGGAGAGCGAGAACGAGGCGCTGCTCGATCGCATGGTGATCATCCAGGTTCCCTATACGCTGAATTACAAGGACGAGGCACGGATCTACAAGAAGCTGATTTCCTCCGCGGCCGCCGCCTTCCGCGAAGTCCATCTCGACCCGCATGTGCTGCACGCTGCGGCGGTGTTCGCCATCCTTACCCGCCTGCATGACGGCGAGGACAAGGAACTGGAAATGGGCAAGAAAGTCAGGCTCTACGCGAACGAGGAAGTGGACGGCTATGCGCACGCGGAGACCGCGCGCATGAGGCAGCGCATGCCGGACGAGGGTCTATCCGGCATCTCGCCGCGCTTCGTCATCAATTCGCTGTCGAATGCCATCATCCAGTCCAATGCGAAAAGCATCACCACGATGGATGCGCTGCTGGCCTTGAAGGATTCGATTGAAAACGATGCCCGAATCGATCCGAAACGCAAGCGCAAATGGATTGACTACCTGGTGCTGGCGCGCAAGGACTTCTACAACCGCTGGGTCAAGGAAGACGTGCACAAGGCGCTATTCGTCTCCTTCGAGCAGGAGGCACAGGACCTGCTTGACAAGTACCTGGATGAAGTCGAGGCGACCCTGGACAACCGCCACATCAAGGATCCGATCACCAACGAGGAACGCAAGCCCGACGAGCGTTTCCTGCGCGCGGTCGAAGAAAAGATTCATATTTCAGATTCGGGCAAGCAATCGTTCCGCCAGGAAGTCGTACGCAAGGCGATGGGCGCCTACAAGCGCGGCGAGAAATTCACGCTCGACAGCCATGCGCAACTGCATAACGCAGTCCAGCAATATCTGTTCGAGCAGCGCCGCGACGTGCTGCGCCTGGTCAGTTCCACGACTCGACCGGACGAGGAAGTGCGCCAGAAGATCTCGGTAGTTGAAAAACGACTCGTCGAGGAATACGGTTACGACAGCCACAGCGCTCGCGAAGCGCTCAACTACGTCACCACGCTGATGGCGCAGGAGTAATCCTGCACACAAGGGCAAGCTATGACCCAATTTATTTCGATCTCTGCTGAAACTCCCTGGTACGACCTGTTCTCCAGGGGCTCGCGCGACTGGCTCCGTCACAACGAGAAAGTCCGCGAGGCGGTGCAGCAGAACCTTCCCAACCTGGTGGCAGGGCCGGATGTCATTACCGGCTCGCAGGACAGGACGGTGCAGGTCCCGGTGAAGATGCTGGAACATGCGCGTTTCCGCCTGTCCGAATCGTCATCGCAGACGCACTCCAGCGCCGGCCAGGGACAAGGCAAGCCGGGTGATATCCTGCGCCAGGCACAGCCTGACCTGGGCGGCGACGAAGGCGAAGGCGGCAGCGGCGAAGGTGAAGTCAAGCTGATGCTGGAGTTCAAGGTCGACGACATCATCGACTGGCTATGGGAAGAGTTGCAGCTGCCCGATCTGCAACCCAAGCGCAATACCGCCGTTACTGACGACGAATATGTGCGCGAGGGCTGGGACAAGCATGGCGCGCGTGCGCGCCTGGATCGCCGCCGCACCGTGAAGGAAGCGGTAAAGCGGCGCGCCACCCAGGAAAACCCGGTGCCGTTCACCAATGAGGACCTGCGCTTCAAGCAACTGGTGCACCGGCGCAAGCCGGCCACCAATGCGGTGGTGATCTTTGCGCTGGATGTGTCGGCCAGCATGACGGATGCGGAACGCAAGCTGGCGAAGAGTTTCTTCTTCTTCGTATTGCAGGGAATACGGCGCCGTTACGGCAAGGTCGAGACCCGCTTCATCGCCCATACCACCCAGGCTTGGGAATTCACCGAGAGCGAATTCTTCAATGTCACCGGAACCGGCGGCACGGGCGCCTCGACCGCATTCAAGATGGCACTGGAACTCATCGAGAGCGAATACGATCCGTCGCAATACAACGGCTACCTGTTCTACGCGTCCGACGGCGAAAACTTCACCGAGGACCGCGCCGCGGCGACGGATTACCTCGGCCGCTTGAGCCGCCTGCTCAACTACGTCGGTTACGTCGAGACCGTTCCCGGTTCGCCGCGCACCAGCGAGACGGAAATGAAAATGCTGTGCGGCGAGATCGAACGCACCGGCGCTCCGATCGGGAGCAGCATCCTCACCCGCCATGAAGACGTGTGGAAGGCCATCCGCAAGTTCTTCGTGCAACAGGAATCCGAATAAGGACTGGTTTAATGTGCACAACCACCAATTCGCCGGAAACGATCGAGGCGCTGAAAAAGTATTCGGCGCAGATCGAGGATCTCGCGCACAAGCTCGGACTTGACTATTACCCGGTCGACTTCGAACTGGTGCCGAACAACTTCATGATGGAGATCGCCGTCTACGGCTTGCCGGTGCGCATGCACCACTGGTCATTCGGCATACGCTATATCCATCAGCTCATTCGGCAAGGCATGGGCCATTCACGGATATTCGAGGTGATGTTTCCCGGCGATCCCTGCCGCGCCTATCTGGTCAACGGCAATACGCTTCCCGAGAACACGCTGGTGACCGCCCATGTGCTTGGCCATGCCGACTTCTCGAAGAACAATTACTTATTCGCCAAGTTCATGGAGATGGCCGGCGGCCATATTCTAGAACAGGCGGCAGCGCGCGCTCACAGGATCGAAACCGCCATCCAGGAATACGGGCAGGAGCGCGTGGAAGCAGTCCTGGACGCGGCCCTGGCGCTGGAACCGCATATCGACATCAATCGCGAGCTGCACCGGCCGCTTTATCCGACTAACAAGGAAAAGCGGGATGCGGAACCTCAGTTCGACGCCTTTCAGAAGCGTTTTCGCAGCCTGCCGGGCGAGAAGATGTTCGTCGAGCAAAGCAACCCTGGCAAGCGGCAAATGATCCCGCCGCAGCCTGAGTATGACCTGCTGTGGTTCATCGCGAATTACGCTCCCGACCTTGAAGGATGGGAACGCGACATCTTCCTCGCGGTGCGCGAGGAGTCGTTTTACTTCTATCCGGTCTTCGCCTGCCAGATCATGAATGAAGGCTGGGCTTCCTACTGGCACGCGCGTCTCCTGCGGGAAGCCGATTTCCTGCCGCACGACCTGTACCTGTCGGCCATCAAGGCGCATTCCGACGTGGTGCGGCCCTATGCGGCGGAGCGTCAGCTTGCGCTCGCGGTCAATCCTTACCACCTCGGCTTTTCGATGTGGGAAGACATCGTCGAGAAAAAGGGTCTCGACAACGCGCGCCGCATCATGAAGGAAGAGGACGACTTCAGCTTCGTCCGGAATTATCTGACGAAGGACCTTATTCAGAAACTCGAGCTGTTCGTCTACGAGGCCCGCAACGATGGCGACATCCGCATTTCCGACAATGATGTGCATGCGGTGCATGAAGCGATCCTGGCACCGAAATTCAATTTCGGCGCGCCCCGGATCGCGGCAAACAACATGCATGTGGATGGCAGCCTGCAGCTGATCCATGATCACCAGACGGATGGACGCGGCGTTGACCTGGGCCGCGCCGAACGCGTGCTGGAATACATTGGCAGGGTATGGCGCCGGCCGGTGACCCTGCATACCGTCGGCGAGCGCGGCGAAGCGCGCGTGGTGACCAGCAAGCGGGTCTGATGCGTCCTGGATAAACAGCCTCCTTGCGGGCAGTCATCGGCATCTTCCGACGCCTGCCCGCGGGAGATTTCCGATTCAGGAACCGTCGTCCGGATCCGCCATTCAAATCAGCTCACAGCGAATCGCAGCCGGTTCGTTGCAAAGCGTCTTCAGCAAGCTCTGCGGGATCACGTCATCGACATCGGTCATCACATAACCGATGGGGCCGCGGGTCTGCAGATGTTGCGCCACTATGTTCAGGCCGGCCGCGGCGAAGTCGGCATTCATGCGCGCAATTACCCCGGGCTCGTTGCGATGCACGTGCAGCACGCGGCTCTTCGCTTCCTTCGCGACATGGCGGATCTCGGGGAAGTTGACCGCCCAGCGGGTGGTGCCCGCGGACAGGAAGCGCACCAGCTTGTCCGCCACTTCCCGCCCGATGTTTTCCTGCGCCTCCTCGGTGCTGCCTCCGATATGCGGGGTCAGAATCACGTTGTCCAGCCCGCGCAGCGGCGAAACAAATTCCTCCTTCTCGTTCTTCGGTTCGGCCGGGAAGACATCCAGCGCGGCGCCGGCCACGCGCTTCTCGCGCAGCGCGGTATTCAAGGCGTCGATGTCGACCACGCCGCCGCGGGAGGCATTGATCAGGACCGCGGTCGGTTTCATTGCGGCTATGCGCTCCGCGGTCATCAGGTTTTCCGTCGTTTTGCCTCCGGGGACATGGAGCGTCACCACGTCGGCCTGACGCAGCAAGTCTTCCATGGTGGCTGCCGGTCTCGCATTCCCCAGCGGCAGCTTGCTTTCAACATCGAAATACGCCACGCGCATGCCTACGCTTTCAGCGAGAATGCCGACTTGTGCGCCAATATTGCCATAGCCAATGATGCCAAGCACCTTGTTGCGCACCTCGTAGGCGCCCTGGGCGCTCTTGTCCCAAAGCCCGCGATGGGTGCGTGCGTTTTTTTCCGGAATCCGCCGCAGCAGCAGGATTGCCTGCGCGATGACGAGCTCGGCCACCGACCGGGTATTTGAAAAAGGCGCATTGAATACCGGGATACCGTGAGCGGCCGCTGCGGTCAAATCGACCTGGTTGGTGCCGATGCAGAAGCAGCCGATAGCTTTGAGCCTTGGCAGCTGCGCAAGGGATTCCGCGGAGAGGTGTGTGGCCGAACGAATGCCGACCGCGTCGGCATCGGCCAGCGCCGACTTGAGCTCTTCCGGCTTGAGCGCGGTCGGCAACTGCACCACGTCGGTGAAGCCGGCCGCATTCAAATGTTCGACGGCGGTGCGATGGATTTTTTCGAGTAGGACGATTTTCGTCATTGGCTATCCTTGTTTAAAGATTCATTTACAATATATCTTATACCAATCCCCGCTCACCTTACGGTAAGGAACAGGATGCTGAACGAAGAACAGATCGCCGCCAAGGCCACCAGGCAAACCATTACCGGGCTGACCTGGTGGAACGATCGACTGCTGACGTTTACGACCACGCGGCCGCCAGAGTATTCCTTTGCCGCAGGCCAGTATGCGCGGCTGGGAATAGCGGATGCGCATGGCATCGTCTGGCGCGCCTACTCCATGACGTCGTCTCCGCAGCAGGCGGATCAGCTGGAGTTCTACGGCATCATCGTGGAAGGCGGACTGTTCACCACCCGTCTCAAGGCGCTGAAGACAGGCGATTCCATCTACCTGGACAAGCAGTGCTTCGGCTTCATGACGCCGGATCGCTTCAGCGACGGCGAAGACTTGTGGATGATGTCGACCGGCACCGGGATCGGTCCTTATATCTCCATGCTGAGAGATCCCTATGTATGGACGCGGTTCCGCAATCTGGTGCTGCTGCACTGCGTGCGCCATGCCGACGAGTTCGCTTTTGAAAAAGAACTGGCAAGCCTTCAGGCAAAGCCGCCGGTGCCTTCTTCGGCACGGCTTCAGGTGATACGTTCCGTCACGCGAGATGAACCGCCCACCGGCGGCAAGGTACTGCACGGACGCCTCACCAGCCTGCTTCAATCCGGCGCGCTGGAAGCCGCTTCCGGCCTACCCTTTTCCGAAGCGCAGACGCGCGTGATGATGTGCGGCAATCCGGAAATGATTGAAGACATGCGGCGCCTGCTGCATGAACGCGGAATGCGGCCGGTGCGGCGCGCCCTTCCCGGCCACTTTGTTACCGAGAATTACTGGTAAGGTGCGGCGCTCCTCACAGCCCGGGACTACTGCGATGTGACAATTCCAGTGCCGGGTGCGTTCGCCGCCATATAGGGAAGCCACACGGTGAATTCCGATCCTTGTCCGGCTTGGCTGCTCAATGTTACGACGCCGCCATGCAAATCCACCATCTGCTTGACCAGCGCCAGACCGAGCCCGGTGCCTTCATATTTCCTAGCCAGGCCGCTGTCGAGCTGGACGAACGGCTGGAATAGCCGACCACAGTCGGATTCATTGATGCCGATGCCGGTATCGGTCACGCGGATCATGAGAAAACGCGATACCGTCGCGGCAGCGCCCATCTCGCCGCCGACCACCTTGGTCGCCGGAATGTCGGCCGCCTTCGCCAGGCACATGCGCACGACGACACTGCCTTTCGGCGGCGTGAACTTGATGGCATTGGAGACGAGGTTATAGATGATCTGGCGCATCTTGCGCTGGTCGAGCGTGGCCCAGCCCACCGCTTCCATTTGCAGGAGCAGCTGGACCTCCGCTGTAGATGCCTTTTCGCGGAAGACATTGACGGTGCTCTGCAGCAGCCTTTGCACATCGGTTGCTTCTGGCTCCAGGTCCATCTTGCCGGCTTCGACCTTCGACAGGTCGAGGATATCGTTGATCAGCGACAGCAGATGCTTGCCGCTTTCGTAGATGTCGCCGATCGCATCGGCCTGCATGGGGGCCAGCGTTCCCAGCAGCCCGCCACGGAGCGCTTCCGAGAAGCCGATCACCGCATTGAGGGGCGTGCGCAGCTCGTGCGACATGTTGGCCAGGAATTCGGACTTCAGCCGGCTCGCCTGTTCCAGCTGCAGGTTCTGATGCGCGATCTCGCGATTGGTGGCCTCGACCTGCGCGGCATGCTGGGCGAGGCGGACGTTGAGTTCGTTGACCTGGCGTTCCCGCGCCTGCAGCTGCTCGTTGACCAGCACCGCCTGTTCATAGGTGGAGATCAGGAGGTCCAGGATCTGCCGGCGCTCGGCGTTGATATGGTGATGCGCGCCATTGAAGTACACCGCGATGCCGTCCTCATCCTGCCTGCCGTCGCGCAGCCGGTGATTCATCAGCACCTGCTCGATCCGGGCCAGCAGGTAATCGTCGTTGTAAGGCTTGCGGATGAAATTGTCGGCACCGCATTCCAGGCCGCGGACAATATCCTCCGGATCGATCAGGGAAGTCACGAGAATCACCGGGAGATCGCGCAGCTCTGGCTGCGACTTGATCTCGCGGCACAAGCCGTAACCGTCGAGTTCCGGCATCAGGATGTCCGACAACACCAACTGCGGCTTGCTGTGCCGAATGGCTTCGAGGGCGAGCCGGCCATTGACGGCGATGCGGGCACGGTAGCCTTTTCCTTCCAGCAGGTATTTCAGCTTTCCGGCCTGTGTCGGACTGTCTTCCGCAATCAATATCTCGATCGCCTCATGCCAGGTGCTGCCTTGTACATCCACGTTCGGATCTCCTATTCCGATTGACTCCAACGCGGAGCATGGGCAAATGATAGCGAGTAATGGGGTCCAGCGGTAATCAGCGGCAACCGCCGACCACTGGATCTGTCAAGCATGCGGGCCTGGACCAAGCTCCCGGCAGTCCAAGCCCGCGCCTCAGCGCTGTTCCACATCCTGCATCTCCGCCGCCCTGACCTGAAGGGTCTCGCCTCGCTGCATCAGGCTGACGATGCCTTCCGGCGGCACTGGCCTGCTGAAGAGGTAGCCCTGCATTTCCTCGCATCCCAGCGTACGAAGGTACTCCATCTGCGGCATCGTTTCGACGCCCTCCGCAATGGTGATCAGCTCCAGGCTTTTCGCCATTGCGAGGATGCTGCGCACCAGCGCCGCGCTGCTCGGATAACTCATCATCTCATTGATGAAGGAGCGGTCGATCTTGAGCCGGTCCAGCGGATAACGGCGCAGATAGCTCAGCGAAGAGTAACCGGTCCCGAAGTCATCCAGGGACAGCGCGATTCCGAGCGCTTTCAACTCATGCATGGCGCGGATCGTCGTTTCGGCATTCTCCAGAATCAGGCTTTCCGTCAGTTCCAGCTCAAGCCATTCCGCCGGCAGCCTTGCACCGGCCAGCGCCTGCCGCACCACCGCAGTCAGGTTGGACATCCTGAACTGCAGGGCCGACACGTTGACCGCCATCCTCAGGCGAGGCAAACCGGCTTCCTGCCATTGCAGCACCTGCTTGCAGGCGGTGTCGAGCACCCAGGCCCCGACCTGCGGCATCAACCCGCACTCCTCGAGCAACGGAATGAAGGAGCCGGGCGACAGCATGCCGCGCTCCGGATGCTTCCATTGCAACAAGGCCTCCACGCCGAGCACTTCGCCGTTGCGCAACGATAATTGCGGCTGGTAGAACAGGAGGAATTCATTGCGCTCCAGGGCGCGATGAAGTTCCGCCTCGAGGCGCAGGCGTTGTTCCGCACCTTCATCGAGCGCCTTCCCGTAAAGCCGGAAGCCGCTGTCCGCACCCTGGCGGTCCGCAGAAACCCGAGCCCGGCGCAGCAGCTGCGTCGGGTCGCTTTCCTGTTCCGGATAATGAACTGCACCGACGGAGGCATGCAGAAAAACCTCGCTGTCGCCGATCGGCACCGGCTCTTCGATTTTCGTGATCAGTTCTCCTGCCAGCCGCTCGATGGCCTGGGGATCGGTCAGTGCCGGCACGACCAGGACAAACTCGTCCGTGGCGATGCTGGCCAGGAAACCTTCCTCGCCACGGCTTGCATCAAGCCTGTAAGCTGTCGTGCGCAATACCTGCTCCAGCGCGCTGCGTCCGAATACTTCCGTTGCGCGATCGACCCGCAGCAGGCGTATGTCGAACATGGCGAGCGCACCATGCCGCTCGGCCAGCGCGGGCAGACGGTTTTCGAGCAGCAGCCGATTGGGCATGCCGGTCTGGGCGTCGTAGAACGCCATGTAATACAGCTTTGACTCTGCGGCGAGACGCTGCTGGTGGTTGAGGATATGGCCGAGCGAAAAGCCGATATCGTCCGCCACCTCCTGCATCAGGTCTTCCACCGTTTCGTCGAAACACTCGGTCTGATCGGTATAAAGGAGAAACACGCCGACGACTTCGCTATCTTCGACCAACGGCAGTCCGGCCATCGCATGGAAGCCGCGGTGGACCAGTTCGATTGCGCCCATCCTGTCGCCCAGGGTCATCAGGTCATTGTAGATACAGGGCTTGCGGCTGCTGCGCACGAGGTCGGCAAATCCGCCTTCGGCCACGAGGACGTCTTCCGGGCCGCAGGGATCGCCGAAGGCACTGATCATGCGGAGCCTGTCGGTGGCCGGATCGTGCAATCCGATCCAGGCAAAGCGGAACATGCCGCATTCGACTGCAATGCGGCATGCATCGCGATAAACGGAGTCCGGCGACTCGGCGCGGATGATGCTCCGGTTGATGCGGCTGAGCATGGTCAGCACGCGGTTGGCACGGTCGAGGCTGGCAACCTGTTTTCTCTTCATCGGGCAGGCGCTCCCCCGGTCAGCTCGGCGATGCTGCGCGAAAGCTCCCAGCGATCGATCGGCTTGCCAAGGACCCTGTCGATGCCGCATTCCCGCATGCGCCCGCGCGATGCGGCGTCATCCAGCGAGGACACGACAATGAGCGGGATGCCGGCTGTTTCGGGCTGGGCCTTGAGTCTCCTGGCGACCTCGAATCCATCCATCCCCGGCATCATCAGGTCGAGAAGCACCACGTCGGGACACTCCTTCCTTGCCAGCAGCAGGCCTTGTTCTCCATTGGTTGCGATTAGTGTGCGGTACCCGTCCGAGCTAGCAAACACTTCCAGCAACCTGCGATTTCTTTCTTCGTCATCGACAATCAGAACCGTCTTTTGCAAAGCACTTTCCATATCAGCCTGTTTCAATCGCACGGATTCGCGGTGCGATCGCTTCAATTCATTCGGAAGCAACGGACGAATGACCCAACATTTCATCCGGTGTAGCGTCGACCCTTTACTCTTAAAAACTACCGGGCCCGATTTCCAGGATGGCCCTGCCAAGCTTAGAAGTACCTCCGGGCACATCGTTCGAATATAGTCCGATCTCATTGCTGTCGGTATCCCATATTCGGAGGATTCTTGGCCGGCTCTCTTATCATGTTGCCGCATGACAACTTCACCGGTTTGACAATGATCAAACTTGCAGGCTGCTGGTTAACAATTGGAAACAAAAAAGCCCGGAGCGATCCGGGCTTTCGCAACTGCGTCTGGCTCTTGATATACGCTGCGGATTTAGTTAAAGCTCTTGCCTTCCGCAGCGAGCTTGGCGAGCAGCGGTGCAGGTTTCCATGCCTCGCCGTGGCGGCCCTTCGCATACTTTTCCATCGCCATGACGACGTTCGGCAAGCCGACCGTATCGGCATAGAACATCGGACCGCCGCGGAACAGCGGGAAACCGTAACCGGTCAGGTAAACCATGTCGATGTCGGAAGCGCGCTGCGCAATACCTTCTTCCAGGATGTAGGCCGCTTCGTTGACCAGAGCATAGACCAAGCGCTCAATGATTTCCTGGTCGCTGATCTTGCGGCGCTCAACGCCGAGATCCGCCGAATGCTTGATGATCATGTCGTTGACGACCTGCGACGGATACGGCTTGCGGTCGCCCGGCTTGTAGTCGTACCAGCCTGCGGAAGTCTTCTGACCGAAGCGTCCCATTTCGCACAGCAGGTCGGCGGTCTTGGAATAAGTCACCTCGGGTTTCTCGACGTAGCGGCGCTTGCGGATGTACCAGCCGATGTCGTTGCCTGCCAGGTCGCCCATGCGGAACGGGCCCATCGCAAAGCCGAACTTTTCGATCGCCTTGTCGACCTGCTCCGGCAGCGCGCCCTCTTCCAGCAGGAAGCCGGCCTGGCGGCTGTATTGCTCGATCATGCGGTTGCCGATGAAGCCGTCGCAGACGCCGGACACGACGCCGGTCTTCTTGATCTTCTTCGACAGCTGCAGAGACGTCGCCAGCACATCCTTGCCAGTCTTCGCGCCGCGTACGATCTCGAGCAGCTTCATCACGTTCGCCGGGCTGAAGAAATGCAGTCCGATCACATCCTGGGGCCGCTTGGTGAAGCCGGCGATCTTGTCGACGTCCAGCGTGGAGGTGTTCGATGCGAGGATCGCGCCCTGCTTCATCACTTCGTCGAGCTTGTTGAAGACCTGTTCCTTGACGCCGATGTCCTCGAACACCGCTTCCACCACGATGTCGGCCTGGCCGATTTCCTCGTAAGACAGCGTGCCGGTGATCAGGCCGACGCGCTGGTCGAACTTCTCCTGGGTCAGCTTGCCTTTCTTCAGCGTGTTTTCATAATTCTTGCGGATGGTGGCCAGGCCCTTGTCCAGCGCTTCCTGCTTCATCTCGAGAATTTTGACCGGGATGCCGGCATTGGCGAAGTTCATCGCGATGCCGCCGCCCATGGTGCCCGCGCCGATGACGGCAGCTGATTTGATCGGACGGGTGGGCGTATCTTCCGGCACGTCCGGCACCTTGCTGGCGGCGCGCTCGCCGAAGAAGGCATGGCGAAGGGCTTTCGACTCCGTGGTCTGTACCAGGTCGACGAAAAGCTCGCGCTCGAATTTCAGGCCATCATCGAACTTCTTGGTAACCGCAGCGGCCACAGCCTCGACGCACTTGAGCGGCGCCGGGAAAGGACCGGCCATCGCCCTGACGGTATTGCGGGAGAACTGCAGGAAGCCTTCGTAGTTCGGATAATCGATCTTGATGTCACGCACCTTCGGCAATGGGCGCGCATCGGCCACCTTGTTGGCGAAGGCGATGGCGCCTTCGAGCAGGTCGCCTTCGATCATTTCATTGAACAGCGCGGTCTTGGCCAGCTTTTCGGAAGGCACCGGGTTGCCGGACACGATCATGTTCAGGGCCATTTCCAGGCCGAGCACGCGCGGCAGGCGCTGCGTACCGCCGGCGCCGGGCAGGATGCCGAGCTTGACTTCCGGCAGCGCGATCTGCGCGCCCGCGGAAGCGACACGGTAGTTGCAGCCCAAGGCGAGTTCGAGCCCGCCGCCCATGCAGACGGTATGGATGGCCGCCACGACCGGCTTGGTCGAGCTTTCCACGACATTGATCACGGTATGCAGCGTCGGCTCGGCCAGCGCCTTGGGCGAATTGAATTCCTTGATGTCGGCGCCGCCGGAAAAGGCCTTGCCCGCACCGGTGATGACGATGGCCTTGACCGCGTTGTCATCGAGCGCCTGCTTCATGCCGCTGACGATGGCGCTGCGGGTGGCGTGGCCGAGACCGTTGACCGGAGGATTGTTGAGCGTAATGACGGCGACCGCGCCATTGACCTTGTATTCGGCAGTCATATCTCTTCCTTTAAATTAGATGTCCGAAATCCCGGCGCCGGAGCCGGCGGATCGAGATTCGGCGAGGCTGGTTTTATTGTGCGACGCTCAAAACTATAACTCAAAATAGCACGGCCGTATTATTTTAAGCAAAAAAAACCGGGCCTCGAATAGACCCGGTCTGCCTGCGCGAGTTGCAGCTCACCCGGCGGCGTTGATGCGCTGCTTGCTTCGTTAATGGCTCTTCACTGGCTCTTCAAGCGCAGAAGCGCGCCGCGTTTCTGGTCGTCGGCATAGGCGTAATCCACGCGCCCTGAAGACACCATGCCCATGACCAGCATGTTTTGCGTGATGGCATCGTGATCCTCTTTTGAAAACGGCTTGTTATAGCTCGTGATCACGCCCTGGTAGCGGCTCTTGAGGTCCTCCAGCGCAGCACGTATCTTGGGACCTTCGGTCGAGTTGGCCTGCCGCAATGCCAGGAACAGCAGGTGCATGCCGTCGTACCCCTGCGCCGCGCTCATCGGCGACGGAATGCGGTCGGTATTGAACCTCCGCTTGTAGGCCAGCAGGAAACTGTTCTTGCTGCTCGATCCAAAATCCTGGATGAAGGTCTGAGGCATCAGCGCACCCTCGCCGGCCTTGCCCGACAGATCGATGAAATTGCGCATGGAAAAAGTCCAGCTTCCCAGCATCGGCACCTTCCATCCGGCCTCGCTGCGATTGCGGGCGATAGCAGCCATCTCCGGGCCGATTCCCCACACCACAAGCGCCTGCGCGCCGCTGGTTTTTGCGCGGCGCACCTGGGCGCTCATGTCCTGGTCGCCGATCTTGAAGCGTTCTTCGGATACCACGTCGAGCCCTGCCAGCGTCGCTTGCTGCTGGAATGCCTTCAAACCGGCTTCGCCATAGGCAGTGGCATCGGCCAGTATCGCCGCCGATTTCATTCCCTTGCGCTTGAGGTCCGCGACCAGCACCTTTGCTTCCAGGTCCAAGGTAGGCGCCATCCTGAATATGTAATTCTCAGCCGCCGCCGGCGGCGCATATTTTCGAGTGAGCACCGTACCGGTAGATACCGCGACCATCAGTGGAATCTTCGCCTTCTGGTAGGCATCGATCGAGGCCAATCCTACGCCGGTGTTCACGATGCCCACCGTGGCCACCACTTTTTCGCGGGTCAGCTCTTCGGCGATCTTTGCGCCCACATCGTTATCGGCCTTATCGTCGCGTTCGACAAGTTCGATCTTCCTGCCGTTGACGCCACCGATATTGTTGATTTCCTCAACGGCAAGGAGGATGCCGTTGCGCATGCTTTCTCCCATTGGACTTGAACCGCCGGTGAACGGGCCGGTCACGCCGATGCGCAGCGGCTCGCCTGTCTGCGCGAGCGCGGGAATGGATAGTGCCTGCATGATGGCGACCGCACATGACGCGCGCATCAGGCGCCGACGTGAAATCCGCATTATTAGTCTCCTTGATTCACATCCGGGATTGGCCGCCCCATAGTTGCAGGACGGTCGGAACGCAATGCCGCACCAGTTTTGTTGTAGCTAATCGGCGGCAAAAGTTTCCGGGAAGTATTTAGCAGTGAGGACCAAAGAGAAATACGTATTACTACGTAGAAAAATGGAAGAGACCGATGAAAGTGGTCCTGCTCAGTCGTGTTTTTCGACTGTTCCCAGCATTGCGGTCAGGCGCTTGACTTCTTCGGCGACGTCCGCCGGGAAGGAGGCGGCTTCCCACGCCCGGTAATCCCCTGACGCATAAGCCAGCGCATTGCGATAGTAGAGGTAGGCATTGATGCGGTTGCGCACGAAGTTGTTCTGCGTGCGCGTGACTTTGCCCGGCGCTCCCATCACGATGGAATTCGGCGGAATGACAGTACCTTCCTTGAGAAAGCTGTGTCCGGCCACGATGGAGTTTTCGCCGATCACGCAGCCGTCCATGATGGTGGAATTGATTCCGATCAGGCAGTTGTCACCGATGGTGCAGCCGTGGATGGTGCAGTGATGGGTGATCGAGCAATGGCTGCCGATGACGGTCGGCGTGCGGTCACCGATATGCAGCATCACGAAGTCCTGGATATTGGTGTACTCGCCGACGACGATTTCCTTCTGCTCGGCGCGGGCCACCACGTTCATCCAGATCGAGGCATTCCTGCCTATCCTGACCTTGCCATAGAGTGCCGCACTTTCGTGTACATAAGCGGGTTCGTCGAGAACCACATCCGGTCCGATGAATGCCATGCTGCCTCCCTGAGATGCTGCGGATCACAACTCGATATAAAACGCGAACGGGCGGCCCGTCCGCCATGCCGCCCGCTTGCATTCAACTGCGCTGGCTTGCCTGCGGCCTCACACTTCCAGCCATTCCTTGCGGATCGCCGCATTCGCGCGCAGCTCGTCGGGCGTGCCTTCGAACACGATCGCGCCGTGACCCATCACGTACACCCGCTGCGAGA
>NZ_JAWIIV010000041.1:0-47731 GCF_035916955.1 Noviherbaspirillum album
TGGAGCTGCTGTCGCGGCTGGAGGACCCGTCGGCGGTGCTCAATGCCTTGCCGCAGTCGAGCAGCACGCCGGAGCTGCACCTGCACCTGGAGGAGGGCGAGAACGTGGCGCTGATTGCGAAGCTGCAGCGGGACGCGAAGTTTCCGGACGCCGAGCAGATCGTGACGATCGACGGCCTGCGGGTGGAATATGCGGATGGATTCGGGCTGGCGCGCTCGTCGAACACCACGCCGGTGGTGGTGATGCGCTTCGAAGGCGAGTCGCAGCAGGCGCTGGAACGCATCCAGAACGACTTCAAGCGCGCCATCCTGGCAGCCAAGGCAGACGCCGCGCTGCCGTTCTGAAGCAGCGTTCAGTCATCGATCATGAAGATTCTGATCGTTCGCGTTTCGTCGCTCGGCGACGTGGTGCACAACATGCCGATGGTGGCCGACATCCTGCGCCGCCATCCGCAGGCGCAGATCGACTGGGTGGTGGAGGAAGCCTACACCAGCCTGCTGCGGCTCAATACCGGCGTGCATCACGTGATTCCGTTCGCGCTGCGCCGCTGGCGCAAGAGCCTGCTGGCCGCGGACACGCGCGCCGAGATCCGCCGCTTCCGCGAGCGCCTGCGCGAGGAAGCGTATGACTTCGTGTTCGATACACAAGGGCTGACGAAGACTGGCGTCGTTATGCGCATGGCGAGGCTGGCGCCGGGCGGCAGGCGCATCGGCTTGGCCAATGGCACCGAAGGCTCGGGTTACGAAGGCGTCTCGCGCATCTTTCATCACAGGAGCGTCCCGGTCGACAGCCGCACGCATGCCGTCCTGCGCGGCCGCCTGGTGGCCGCCGCGGCGCTCGGCTACAGGGTCGACACGCCGGCCGATTTCCTGCTGTCGCCGCCGGCGATGCCGCAGCCGCCCGCCTGGCTGCCGGAAGGCCGTTATGCGGTTTTTTTCCATGCGACGGCGCGCGCTTCCAAGCAATGGGCGCCGGAACACTGGGTGGAAACCGCCGGCCTGCTGGCCGAGCGCGGCCTGCCGGTGCTGCTGGCCTGGGGCAGCGCTGCCGAGAAGGAAGCGGCGCAGCGCCTTGCCGCGCAGATGGTCAATGCCACCGTCCTGCCGAAACTGTCGATGATGGAAGCGGTGCTGCTGGCGCAGGGCGCGGCGCTTGCCATCGGCGTCGATACCGGCCTCACGCACATCGCCGCCGCCTACGAGCGGCCGACCATCGAACTGTATTGCGATTCGCCGCGCTGGAAGACCGAGGGCAACTGGTCGTCCAATATCATCAATCTCGGCGACCAGGGCGCGCCGCCTTCGGTGGCCGATGTCGCCACCGCCATCACCAGCCTGCTGGGCGCGGCCGACGCCCGGCGCGCGCCGTCCTGAACCGGATGTCCTGATGCGCCTTCTCTATTCCCTCGCATGGTGGCTGGCCCTGCCGCTGGTGCTGGGCCGCCTCTGGCTGCGCGGCCGCAGGGAGCCGGGCTACCGGCAACACCTGGGCGAGCGCTTCGGTTTCTATACGCCGGGACCGGCGGCGCCGCTGCTGTGGGTGCATGCGGTTTCCGTCGGCGAAACCCGCGCCGCCGAGCCATTGATCGATGCGCTGCTGGCCGCCTATCCAGGCCATGCCATCCTGCTCACCCACATGACGCCGACCGGCCGCG
Source organism: Noviherbaspirillum album (assembly GCF_035916955.1). Lineage (NCBI taxonomy): Bacteria > Pseudomonadati > Pseudomonadota > Betaproteobacteria > Burkholderiales > Oxalobacteraceae > Noviherbaspirillum > Noviherbaspirillum album. Next base: position 1,655 of record NZ_JAWIIV010000041.1, read on the forward strand.
CCACCGGCGCGGCGCTGTACGGCAAGCATGGAGAGCGGCTGCGGCAATGCTATCTGCCGTACGACACCGGCTGGATGGTCGGGCGTTTCCTGCGGCATTTCAAGCCGGTCATCTGCATCCTGATGGAAACCGAAGTCTGGCCGAACGTAATGGCGCAATGCCGCCGTCATCGGGTGCCGGTGGCGCTGGTCAATGCGCGGCTGTCGGAGCGTTCGCTGGCCAAGGCACAGCGCCTGTCGGCATTGATGGGCGAGGCGGCGCGCGCCATGTCCTGCGTCGCGGCGCAGACCGAAGCCGATGCCGAGCGCCTGCGCTCGCTCGGCGCGCCGCGGGTCGCGGTGACCGGCAGCGTCAAGTTCGACGTGACGCCGCCGCCGCCGGCCATCGACAAGGGACTCGCAATGCGTGCGCTGATCGGCGCAAGGCCGGTATTTCTCTGCGCCAGCACGCGCGAGGGCGAGGAAAGCCTGATTCTCGATGCCTGGCGGAAGGCGGGGGCGGACCATGCCTTGCTGCTGATCGTACCGCGCCATCCGCAGCGCTTCGACGAGGTGGCGCGCATGGCGCAGGAACGCGGCCTGAGGCTGGCGCGACGTTCCGCCATGGACGACCGGCCCATCGACGACATGGTTCAGGTGCTGCTCGGCGACTCCATGGGCGAGATGTTCGCCTACTATGCCGCCTGCGACCTGGCCTTCATCGGCGGCAGCCTGCTGCCGCTGGGCGGGCAGAACCTGATCGAAGCCTGCGCGGTCGGCAAGCCGGTGCTGATCGGGCCGCATACCTTCAATTTTGCGGCCGTCAGCGAAGATGCGGTGGCGGCCGGCGCGGCTTTGCGGGCGGCGGACGCCGACGCAATGGTGCAGGAAGCGCACCGCCTGCTGGGAGCGGCGCAGCAGCGCGAGGCGATGGGCGGCAGGGCGCTCGCCTTCGCCCGCCAGCACCGTGGCGCCACCGAACGCACCATGCGGCTGCTGCGGGACCTGATCTGACGCGGCTGGCGGACGGATGCGGTCTGGATGAATAGTCCGCTTTCGCTCGCTTGTCTTCACCTATTTCGTTTGATCAGGATCGGATGGGAACTTGCTGGTGAATTCACAGTTGAGCCCGGAAAGTGTCCTGGCGTTTTCCAGCGGAGGAAGATAGGTGCCCGACTGCGGCGTTGCGTGTGTTTCTTTCCCGTCCTTGAAGATCACCTCGCCGGCATACCGGACATAGGGAGCGTTGCCGGAGACCTGCGCATGCCCGTGGCCTCCACTCGCCATCGGGCATACGCGAATGTCGGCTGCCGGCCCGGTGCCTGGCATGGTAACGAAAACGTATCTTTGCCCGTCAATGGGCGGATTCACCTGTTTCGTCTCCGGATTTTCAAGCATGCAGCTTCCGTCATCCTGCCTGATCAGTTTCGAATGAAACTTCATCTTAGGGTTGTATCCCAACTTTGGGTCCCTGACCAAGGTCGCAGCCGCCAGGAGACAGGTTGCATCGGCTGCACCTGTATCTCCCTTCGCCCTTTTCATGCGGATCAAGCCTGGACGGTCTTCACCCTTCCAGAAATCGGTCTGTTCAATTTGGCGTCTCAGGTCATTCTTGACGCGTGTTTCCGCAACTCCCCTGCCACGCGCCTTCGCGGAGATGCCAGGGGAGGAATCCGGACCGGCTTGCCGGGACGCCTGGCTTGCTCGTCCGGTCTCACTGGCCAGGATGTCGGCATCCTTTGACGGTTCCCTTTTATGGCCGCCGGTCCTTGGCATCTGAGAGAGGGCCAGGCTCCGCAATCTTGTCGCTGTAGCCGTCTCCGAGGGTATATGACGTATCGGCGTCGTAAGATTCAGTGCTGTGGCTGGCGGCGCAGCAAGGGTTGGTGCGGGGGAGTGCGTCCGTGCGCCCTGGATGGCGGGTGCCATGGAAGGCTGAGGCGCCGGGGAAGGTGAGCGGGACAGGCGCGGCGGGGTCATGGGATTTATTCCTCGTAACTGTAGGCAAGTGGATTCAAAGCGTTGTAGAAAATTAATAACGCCTTTGCAGCATTCGAATGAATGTCTGTTTGCCGGATCTGGTTCCATTTCTCTTGCCCCATTCGATTGGAAAAAAGTAGGCGGCGCTTCCGCGGCAGACTGGAAAGTGCCGGCGGAAATCGGCGGAAACCACCGCATGCCAAAGCTGCAATTGACAAAAACCCCAATAAAAACAATTCACTAGGGAAACACGATTGTGGCTAAAATACGCGTTCGATCGTTGTGACGAGGAGTGGGTATGGCCCGGCCGGAAAAGGTCCGTCTTGGTGAAATTCTGGTGCAGCAGCAACTGCTCTCCGAAGAGCAGCTCCAGTTTTCCCTCGCCGAGCAAAAGCGCACCGGCCGCAAACTCGGACGCGTATTCATCGAGAACGGCTTCGTCACCGAAGAAAAGATATCCGGCGCGCTCGCCAGGCAGCTCAACATCCCGTATATCAACCTCAAGTTCTACAACACCAAGCCGGAAGTGGTCCGCCTGCTGCCGGAAACCCAGGCCCGCCGCTTCCGCGCGATGGCGCTCGAAGACAGGGGCGGCGCGCTCCTGATCGGCATGGCCGATCCGACCGACCTGTTCGCCTATGACGAGATCGCGCGCGTGGTCAGGCGCAACATCGAGCTTGCGGTCGTCAACGAGGGCGAGCTGCTGCAGACCATCGACCGCCTCTACCGCCGCACCGATGAAATTACCGGCCTGGCGCGCGAGCTGGAACAGGATCTCGGCGACAGCTATGTCGATTTCGGCAACCTCGGCGGCACGCCGGGCATCGAGGAGGCGCCGGTCGTCAAGCTGCTGCAATCGGTGTTCGACGATGCTGCGCAGGTCAGGGCGTCTGACATTCATATTGAGCCGCAGGAAAGCCGACTGCAGATCCGTTTCCGGATCGACGGCGTGCTGCACCTGCAGACCGAGGCCGATATCAAGATTGCGCAGGCGCTCGCTCTGCGCCTGAAGCTCATCTCTGGCCTCGATATTTCCGAGAAACGCCTGCCGCAGGATGGACGCTTCGCCATCAAGGTCAAGCAGTCGCAGGTCGATGTCCGTATCTCCACCATGCCGACCCAGTACGGGGAATCGGTTGTCATGCGTTTGCTCAACCAGAGCGGCGGCATCCTCAGGCTGGATTCGATCGGCATGCCGGCGGCGATGGTGCAGCGCTTCCGCGGCATCCTGCAGCGGCCCAACGGCCTGGTGCTGGTGACCGGGCCGACCGGCAGCGGCAAGACCACCACGCTCTACGGCGCGCTGGCCGAACTCAATACCGTGGAGCGCAAGCTCATCACCGTGGAAGACCCGGTGGAATACCGGCTACCCGGCATCAACCAGGTCCAGGTGAATGAAAAAATCGAGCTGAGCTTCGCGCGCGTGCTGCGCTCGGCCCTGCGCCAGGACCCGGACGTGGTGCTGGTGGGCGAAATGCGCGACCAGGAAACCGCGCAGATCGGCATGCGCGCCGCATTGACCGGCCACCTGGTGCTGTCCACGCTGCACACCAACGATGCGGTCAGCACCCCGGTGCGCCTGCTCGACATGGGCGTGCCGCGCTACATGGTGGCCACCTCGCTGCAGGCGGTGCTGGCGCAGCGCCTGGTGCGGGTGATCTGCGAAAGCTGCGCCGAGCCTTGCGAACTGAAGCCGGCCGAACAGCAATGGCTGGCACTGGAACTGGGCGCCGCAGCCGCGGCTGAGGCCCATCGCTATATGCACGGCCGGGGCTGCTCGCACTGCAACGGCACCGGTTACCGCGGCCGCACCGGCGTATATGAAATGCTGGAAATGACCGAGGAAGTCGCCGAAGCGGCCAATCACCAGGAACCCGGCCATTTCATGAAAGTCGCGCAGGCGCAGATGGCCGGCAACACCCTGCGCCGCCATGCGGTCGCGCTCGTGGCCGCCGGAAAGACGACGGTCGGCGAAGCGATGCGGGTCAGCAACCAGTTCGATAGCTGAGCGAGTGTTGAGTGATAGCTGAGCATGACGAAGTGAGGAACCAGCTTGCCATTTTTTGCCTATAAAGCCAGGGACGCGCGCGGCGAACTGCAGAACGGCGTGCTCGAGAGCGCCGACCGCAACGCGGTGGCGGACCAGCTGTTCAGCACCGGCATGACGCCGGTCGAGATCAATGAAACACGCAGGCCCGCCGGCGAAAGCGGCGATGCGTGGTGGGTCAGGCTGACCGAGCAGAAGATCACTTCCTTTGACGTGCAGCTGTTCAGCCGCCAGCTGTACACCCTGCTCAAGGCCGGCGTGCCCATCATGCGCGGCCTAGCCGGCCTGCAGGAATCGGCGGTCAACCGCTCCTTCGCCAAGGTGCTGAAGGACCTCAGGGAATCGCTGGATGCGGGCCGCGAACTTTCCACCGCCATGCGCCGCCACCCCAAGGTGTTTTCCCATTTCTACCTGAGCATGGTGCGCATCGGCGAAGCCACCGGGCGCATGGAGGAAATCTTCATGCGGCTGTTCACCCATCTCGAATTCGAACGCGAGATGCGGGCGCGCGTGAAGTCGGCGCTGCGCTATCCGATGTTTGTAGTGACCGCGATGGTGGCCGCGATCGCGGTCATCAACCTGTTCGTGATTCCCGCGTTCGCCGGCGTGTACAAGGGCTTCAATGCGCAATTGCCGCTGATGACCCGCATCCTGATCGCCACCTCCAATTTCACGATCGAGTACTGGCCGCTGATCCTGGTTGCCGCCGCCGGCGCGGGCGTGGCATTCAAGATGTATATCCAGACCGCCAGCGGGCGCTTGCACTGGGACCGCATCAAGCTGCGCCTGCCCATCATCGGCAAGATCATGCTCAAGGCCACGCTGGCGCGCTTCGCGCGCAGCTTCGCGCTGTCCAGCAAGAGCGGCGTGCCCATCGTGCAGGGCCTGAGCGTGGTGGCCGAGACGGTCGACAATGCCTACATCTCGAGCCGCATCGACCAGATGCGCGACGGCGTCGAGCGCGGCGAATCGATCCTGCGCACCGCCGCCTCGGCCGGCGTGTTCACGCCGGTGGTGCTGCAGATGGTGGCGGTCGGCGAGGAAACCGGCGAGCTCGACAGCCTGATGGAAGAAGTCGCGGAGATGTACGAGCGCGAAGTCGACTATGAACTCAAGACCCTGTCCGCGCAGATCGAACCCATCCTGATCTCCGGCCTCGCCATCCTGGTCCTCGTTCTCGCGCTGGGCGTGTTCCTGCCGATCTGGGACCTGGGCAAGGCGGCGATGGGACGCTAGGATGCTGCATGCCGGTTAGGGCACGCAGCCCCCTGCAAACGCCCGCCATGCCGCGGGCGCATGGCTTCTTCGTGCTGAAGATGATCATTTCCGTCATGGTCATCGGCGCCGTCGCGCTGCCCATGCTCGACCGCCTGCGCTACTACCAGGAAGTCGCCGAACAGGCCTATGTCGATTACGCCATCAGCGGCATGCGCAGCGGGCTGCGCCTGCGCATCGCCGCGATGATGCTGGAGGGAAGAGGGCAGGAGGCGTACCGGCTGGCCGGAGAAAATCCGGTCGACTGGCTGGAACGGCGTCCCGACAACTACGCCGGCGAACTCATCCGCCCCGATCCCGACCTGCTCCGGCCCGGCACCTGGTATTTCGACCTGGAGACGCGCAGGCTGATCTACCTGGTCAAGCATGGCGATCACTTCCGTTACAAAGATGACGGGCAGGCTGGCGGCATTGCAAAGACGATCGAGCTGCAGGCCAGGCTTGTCGGGCCTGCCCGCGCCGAGGAGGGTGAAATGCCTGTCAACGGCGCAAGCGTCACGGTCGCCCTGCAAAAGCATCGCGTCTACGAATGGATACGATGAATCGTCGGTTGGAAGGACTTGATGTGGTTGCGCCTGAAAAAGCGGCATGGCGCCCGCAAGCTCCGGTATGATTTGCCGAAAGGAAAAGGATCGCCTTTCATGAACAGTAAAACAATACAGAAAAAGCAGGTCAGGCCAACAGCCGGCCAGGGTTTTACGCTGGTCGAACTGGTCGTCGTCGTAACCATCATCAGCATCCTGGGCGCCTTCGCGCTGCCGAAGTTCGCGGCCCTGCAGGCCGATGCGCGCATGGCCAAGATGCAGAGCGCCGTCGGCTCGATGAAGGCGGCGGCCGCCATGGCGCATGCAACGCTGGTAACCCGCGGTCACTCGGGCAGCTTTACCGGCACTCCCGACCCGGCCATCGTGATTGAAGGCGTGTCGGTCACTTATGTGAACGGCTACCCGAACGCGGCCAGCATCGTCGCGCTGGCGGGGCTCGCCGAAGACTATGTGATAACGGGCCTGACCGCTCCGCGCGTGGTTGCCGCTGACAGCAAGCACACCGGCAGCAGCAGCGCCAATGACTGTACGGTGTCGTATATCGCGCCAGCCGCCGCCAATACGCAGCCCAGTTATACCGTGAACGCAACAATCGACAACTGCACCTGACTATCCTTCTGGAAACTTCAAAAGAGAGCTGTTATATTCGAACCGCCTTGGTAAAGCCGATGGCATATGTTTGGACATTCTTTATTAACGGGATAGAAAATGAATAAGATTCGTGGTGCTCAAGCCGGCTTTACCTTGATTGAGTTGGTGGTGGTGATTGTAATTCTGGGGATTCTGGCGGCTACGGCGTTGCCGAAGTTTGTCGATTTGAGCAGCGAGGCGGGGACGGCTGCGGCGAATGGTGTGGCGGGTGCGATTGCTTCGGGAACTGCGACTAATTATGCTGCAAGGGTTGCTGGTAAGGCAGGGACTCAGCCAATACTTGGAGATAATACTACTACTTGTTCAAAAGCTGTTCTTGAACAATTTATTTCGGGTGTTACATTAACAACTGGAACAGGTGCAACGTCTGATGGGAATACCTATCATGTTTCACCTAGTACAGGAGCGGGGACTTGTGCAGGCGCCATTAATGCAGGTGTGGCTACAAAATGCACTATTCAAGGGTACAAAGGAAACCCAGTTCAAGCAACGGTAATTTGCACTGGAACTTAAATAGTACGTATTAAATGCTGCATATTTTTAATGAGATGCAGCATTTAATTTTGGCGGTTCCTTCATTTTAGTAAGCCATAGTGGAAGCCTTCTTGCAACCCACTTTTCAACTTCGCAAGAGGTGTTTATTAATCCCTTTATGGTTAGGACTTAGTGTTCTGCTATGGCTCGCATTTTTAGCTTCCGCCCACGCCGACAACTGCTCCCCCTGGCGCGGCCCGCAAAAACAAGCCTGGTTCAACGAATACTTCTTCGGCAACGGCGGCAGTGCGCCGCCGAACTTCCTCGAAGTCTATTCCACGCACAGCGCCTTCCCGGCCTCCTGGCAAGGCTGGAGCATCGACGTCTACTCCTCCAAGGACGTCAAGACCACTTATCCGCTGGACAACTCGACCGCGACCGCATGCACCGTCAGCAACAAGACATGGCTGACCAGTAATGTGCCAAGCGGCCTGCGTTCGCAGAACGGCCTCGTCATCCTCAAGGATGGCGACGGCAAGTATGTCGATGCCTTCGTGTTCGACAACAACCAGGGCAGCCCACCCGCGCCGTGGCCGGGCAATCCATCGTCGAACTGGTTCAACGGCCTCTCCGATCCTCTCAACGAAGGCAAGGGATGCAAGCCGCTGGCGGATGCATTGGATGCGCAGGCGAATGCATCCAGGACAAAATTCAAGCAATACAACATGCTGGTGCTGGGCAATTACGGCAACAAGGACATGGCGCGCGATCCGGACGGCGGTCCGATCTGGGACCTGACCAGCAATACCGGCGCCGGCACCACCTACACGCAATGCGTCAGCAACAATACCAACTTCACCAAGACCGTCGACAATCCATCGCCGACGCCCGGCAGCACGGTCACCTATACGCTCAACCTGGCCAATACCGGTTCGTCCTCGATGACAGGCGTGCAGATCATCGACAACCTCCCGCCGACGCTGACCTACATCTCCGCGACTTCGAGCAATCCCGCCGATCCGCCGGTCGTCACCGGCAGCTATACCACGGTCAATCCGAATACGACGACCGGCGAATCGCTAACGGCCACGACCGTCACATGGAATCCGGCGGCCGTTGCCGGCGGTACGGTATCCAAGCTGTACATCAAGATGCAGGTGCCGGCCGACGCTACGCCCGGGCACAGTTTCGTCAATACCGCGCGCACCATCGGGCTGGACAACAACCAGACCGACTTCGCGAACATCACCATCGGTTCGCCCGACACGCCGAGCTTCGCCATCAGCGTCAGTCCCGCCTCGGGCACGACCTGCACCACTTCCCCGCTGCTGGGTCCGAAGGTCACCATCACCGCGATGAGCGCGGCCAACGGCGGGGGCGTGCCGCTGACCAGTTACAACGGGGTCGTCACCCTGACCGCATCGACGCCCAATCCGAAATGGTATAACGCCAACGGCACCGCGCTGGCCGGCAATACCGTCCAGCTGACCAATGGCACCGTGACGCTCTACCTGCTGGACAAGGTGGAAGAGACCTTCACCGTTTCGGCACTCGACGTGGTGTATGCCGACCCCGATGTCATGCAGGGCTCTTCCGGCAACATCACCTTCACCGACGATACCAGCGGCATCACGCTCACCGACATCGATGCCTTGACGCCAGCCTATGGCGCCGTCGCGGGCAGGCCGCATGCAATTCGCGCGACGCTGTCAAACTGCGGAGCACCGTCAACCGCGACCGCGTCGTACAGCGGCACGATTCATTACATACCCGGCATCAATCATCCCGCCGGCGCGACCGGACCGACGATCAATACGACAGCGGCCTCCTGCCCGGGCGGAGTGACGCCGCCGCTGACCACGAGCGGCACGCCGATCACGCTCAATTTCAATTCCGGTCGGGCCACGTTCTATCTGTGCAGCACCGACGTCGGACAATATGCATTGAAGCTGTCCCTGAACGGCATCACCCGGAGTGCCGTGACCGGCGTGTCGTCCAATTTCACGGTGCGGCCGTTCGCAATCACGGCTACCGGATTTGCGAACGCCGGGGGCGCCAATCCGGCCGGAACCGCCGCCTTCGCCAGGGCCGGCTCAACCTTCTCCGGCACGCTGAGGGCATGGCGCTGGCTGGGGAGCGTCGATGCGGAAGCGAATGCCGCCGGGCTGGCACCCGGCAATGGCGTTCCGGACCAGAACGCGACGGCGGCAAACATTGTCGCCGGCAATCCAGGCGTCACCGCCCGCTTCAATGGCACAACGAACAACGCCGGCGTGGTCAACCTCATGCCCGTGCTGGCGCCGCCTGTCGTGACACCGGCCGATACCACCACCTATGCGCTCGGTACTTTGTCGCCCGCGACGGCGACGCTGGCGTCCGGTGCGGTCACCTTGACGAATGCGATCAGCTACAGCGAAGTCGGAAATTTCAGGTTCGGTGGCGTGGCCAGCGCCGGCACGGCCCCCAACATCGTGCACTATGCGGTGACCAACTACCTCGGCGCCGCCAGCGTCAATGTGCCGATACTCAGCGATGTGGTAGGGCGAATTACGCCGGATCATTTTACGGTCACGGCCAAGCCGATGACTAGAAGGCTGGCTTGCGCCGCTTCTGCGTTTACCTACATGGATGAGCCGTTTACGGCGGGCTTCATGCTGACGGCCCGCAATGCAAGCGGACAGCCGACGCTCAATTACAGGAACAGCTTTGCCTTCCTGAACCCTGTGCCTGCCGATCCTGCCACCGCGAGCGCCCAGTGGAAATCGATGTCCGTCGCGTCAGGGGGAACTTTGGGACTCGGTGCGTTGGGCCCCGATGGTGATTTATCGGCACGCCTTGCCGTTGCCGACCCATCGGCATCAGGCTGGGTCAACGGCGAGAACGAGATTGGCGCCAGGCTCACATTCGCGAGAGCCGCGAATCCGGATGGTCCGTTCGAAAATCTGGCCCTTGGCATCGCTCCGCGCGACGGCGACGGCATCACCCTGAATGCACCCGACCTCACGCTCGACGGCAGCCGCTTCCCGCTCGGCACCACCAGGATGCGTTTCGGCCGCCTGAACGTTTTCAGCAATACGGTTTCGGGACGCAACAATCTCACGCTGCCGGTGCAGGCGCAGTTCTGGAGCGGCCGGTCGTGGATAGTGAATGCGGACGACGATTGCACCACGATCCCGGCCGCCGCCATCCGCCCCGGCAATTACCGCGATGCGCGCAGTGCCGCTACCAACCCATGGCCGATTGCTGTTGGCGGCGACGTGAAACTTGCCGGCGGCCTGGGCGCCATCGCCCTGACGCGCCCGGCCAACATCACCTCGGGTACGGTGGACCTCTGCATCGATCTCGGTGCGGATCCCGCCGGCGGCATTGCATGCACGGCCGGCACGCCGTCCGATCTGCCTTTCCTGAAAGGCCGCTGGGCGCCCGGCGCGACGTTCGCCAACGACCCTTCCAGCCGCGCCAGCTTCGGCGTCTATACACCCGAGACGCGGCGCACCGTGCATGTGCGGGAGCTGTTTTGATCGCGGCGGAACACAGGGGAAGTGACAAGCATGCTGGCATGGCCGGGTTCACGCTGGCCGAGCTGGTGATGGTCCTGGTGCTGGTCGGCCTGCTTTCCGTCGTTGCCCTGCCGAGGTTTTCCGGCACCTCGGAATTCCGCAACATCGCCTTCCGCGATGAGGTGGCGGCCGCGTTGCGCTATGCGCAGAAATCCGCGGTCAGCCATCGCCGCCTGGTGTGCGCCGCATTCACCGCAAGCAGCGTTACCCTGCACATCGCCGCGACCAATCCCGCCGCCGCCTGCGGCAGTTCGACGCTCAACAGCCCCGACGGCAAGACCGCCTTCGCGCAAGCCGGCAGCGACCTGATGGCAAACGATATTCCAACCATCCATTTCCAGCCGTCCGGCGTGGCGACCTCGGCGGCGGGCGTGGTGATGAACCATGTCATCAACATCAGCGGCGCCTCTCCCGTCACCGTCGTCGGAGCGACCGGCCATGTTGATTAAGCGCCAGCAGGGCATGACCCTGTTCGAACTCGTGCTGGCCATCGTCATCCTCGGCATCGGCGTGGCCGGTGTCATGACGGCCTTCACCGTCGTCGTAACCCGCAGCGCCGACCCGATGGCGCAGAAGCAGATGCTGGCGATTGCCGAGGAAATGATGGAGGAAATCGCGCTGCAGCCCTTTGCTGCCGAGGACCCGCCATCAGCAAACGGACCGGGTCCCTGCGGACCGCGGACCGCATTCAATGACGTGCTCGATTACAACAATCTCCAGACGGTTGGCGGCGTCTGCACCGTCGACGGCACGGCCTTGCCCAACCTCGCATCGTATGATGTGGGCGTGCAGATCAATCAGAATGGCGCCCTTGCCACGGCGTCGGGCATGGGAGACCTGTCGGGAGCGAACGTCTACCAGATCACGGTCACGGTGACACGCGGCACCGAGACCTTCCAGCTGCTTGGCTGGCGCGTCAATTACGCCAGCGGATTGGACTGACCATGAGCCTGCGCCGCACTCACAGCAGACGTCATTGCCATCGGCATGCAAGGTCGGCCGCATGCAGGGACCGGATGGCCGGTTTCACGCTGTTTGAGATGGTCATTGTCATTGCCCTCACCGGCATCATCGCCTCCTCGCTGGTCGTCTTTTTCACGCCGGCGGTAAAGGCCTATTTCGATGCGCGGCGAAGGGCGGAATTGTCCGACAGCGCCGATACCACGCTGCGCCGCATGGCGCGCGACATCCGGATGGCGGTGCCGAATTCCATCCGCAGCCCGAATACGCAGTGCTTCGAACTGCTGCCGACAATGACGGGCGGACGGTATCGCATGGCGCCGGATACGGCAGCGGATAAAGTTGCTGCCTGTCCTGAGACTCCGGACATGGCAAATGCAAATTGCAGTGCGCCGCTCGATACCACCGAGCCATCCAGGGGCTTCGATGTCTTGTCCCCCTTGTCCGCCACGCCGGCGGCGAATGACCTGGTGGTCATCGGCAACCAGGATGCCAATGAAGTGTATGCGGGTCGGACGGTCGCAACGATCAGCGGAGTCAGCGCGCCGAACGCCGCACTCGGCACGCGCCGCATTTCCGTCGGCGCGCACCAGTTCCCGGCTGGTTACGACGGCGGGCGGTTTTCCATCGTTCCGGGCAACGGCGGCGCGCCGGCGGTGTTTTACGTATGCGCCAACGCGGCCGGCGTCGATGCGCAGGGCAATGGCACCGGTACGCTGTATCGCGTCAGCCGGGCGCTTGTTCCAAGCTATCCTGCCGCCTGTCCATCCGTGGACGGCGCGGCGGTGCTGGCCACCCACGTGCGCAGCTGCAGCTTCGTCTACAGTCCGGATACCGGCACCACGCAGCGCGGCTTCGTATCGATGCACATCGAAATGACACGGGAAAACGAAACCGTATCCCTGTCGTCCGGTGCCCATGTGGACAATGTGCCATGATGCGCCGTGCTGATTCGGGCTTCGGCGCCATCGCCGCCATCATGGTGCTGGTCATCCTTGCCGCGCTTGCCGGCGCCATCGTGAAGTTCGGCACGACCCAGCAATTGAGCAGCGCCCAGGACATGCAGTCCGCGCGGGCATGGCAGGCGGCGAAGGCCGGCACCGAGTGGGGCTTGTTCCAGGCGTTTCAGCCGGGCGGCATCTGGCACGCCGCAGGAGCCTGCAACGGCGCGGGCTCGGCGCAGACCCTCGACCTGGGCGCGCAGACCGGCTTCCGGGTGACCGTGCAATGCAATCCGACGCTCACCTATGCGGAAGGCGAGTCGGCTATTGGTAGCCCCCGGCAGGTACGCGGTTTTCAGATCGTGGCGACGGCCTGCAACTCGGCCGGGTCCTGTCCGGACGATGCGGCGGCGGTTACGCCGGGTTACGTCGAGCGGGTGCGCCAGGTCATTGCATTCTGTCCAGTGGGCACCGGAGCGGGAGATTGTCCATAAAATTTCAAACGAGAAAAATCATTCCGGCAACTTCCTCCTTAATACCACGCGGCCACCGCCATAGAGGGAAATCCGGGGAAAATTGATTGACAGCAAGGGCTTAATCCCATAACTTCAAGTCGTTTCTAATCCCCCGGCCGCATGCATGTTTTCCTTTGCAAAAACTAAGAAAAATCCGGGATGGATGGCCATTAGTTTGCAGGACGATGGCGTTTATGCAGCCCATGTCACGCGGCCTGCCGGCGCCAGACCGATTGTCGAACTGGCCACCTTCCGGGCCATCGACGGTTCTTCACAGGACCAGGGTCTCGAAAAGCTGGGCAAGGAAGTCGGCGCAAGCTCCTATCGCTGCTCCACGCTGCTGCGTTCCGGCGACTACCAGATGCTGTCGGTCGAGGCGCCTTCGGTTCCCGCCGAGGAATTGAAGAGCGCGATCCGCTGGCGCGTCAAGGACATGCTCGATTTCCAGGTCGACGATGCGACAGTCGACGTGTTGAACATTCCCCCAGATACGCAAGGCGGCAACCGCGCCCAGGCCATGTTTGCGGTGGCCGCGCGCAACGGCATCGTGCAGACGCGCCAGGAATTGATGGCCAGGGCCAAGATTCCGCTGGCGGCGATCGACATTCCCGAAATGGCCCAGCGCAACCTGTCGGCCCTGCTCGCGCAGGAAGGGCGGGGGCTGGCCTTCCTTTCCTTCGGCAGCGAAGGCGGACTGCTGACCGTCACCTACCGCGGCGAGCTCTATCTGACGCGCCGCATCGATGTGCCGCTTTCCCAGCTGCAGCAGGCCTACGGCGATGCGCTGGCCGCCTGCCACGAGCGGATCACCCTCGAACTGCAGCGCTCGCTCGATCATTTCGAGCGCCAGTACGGCTTCATCACCGTGGCCCGGCTGGTGCTGTCTCCCATGGGAGAGACCGGCGAGGCGCTGCGCAACTATCTGTCGTCGAATCTGTACGTGGCGGCCGAAACGCTCGATCTCGCCGGTATCCTCGATGTCTCGCGCGTGCCTGAACTGGCTTCCGTGCAGGCGCAGCAGCGCTACCTGCTGACGCTGGGCGCCGCGCTGCGGGAAGAGGAGGCGGCGTGAGCCAGCAGATCAACCTGTTCAATCCGGCGCTGCTCAAGCAGAAGCAGCACCTTTCCGCCGTGACCATGGCCCAGGGCCTGGCGGTGATCCTGGTCGGCGCGGTGGCGTTCGCCGGCTATGCGCGCGTCCAGACCCGGGAACTGGCCGCGCAGGCGGCGGCCGCGACGGCGCAGCTCGATGGTGCCAAGGCCCAGCTTGCGAAAGTGGTGGCCGAGCATGCGCCGCGCCAGAAGAGCCAGGAACTGGCGGCACATGTTCAGCGCCTGGAAACCGAGGTGGACGAGCAGCGCAAGGCATTCGAGATCGTGCGGCGGGGCGGCGTCGGCGATACGCAGGGCTACTCCGGATACCTGCGCGCATTCTCGCGCCAGATCGTGGAAGGCCTGTGGCTCACCGGTTTCACGATCGACAGCGTGGCAAAACGCATGGAACTGCAGGGCAGGGCGCTGCAGCCGGAACTGGTTCCCGCGTATATCCACCGGCTCGGGCAGGAACCGGTCATGCAGGGCAAATCCTTCGCGCAGCTCATGATGTCCAGGCCCGAGGCCGAAGCGCAGAGGAACGGGCAGGGCGGCACCCAGGGCAGCGCCGCGCCGGACCGGCGCCAGCCTGCGAAATACCTGGAGTTCGTCCTGAAGTCTTCCGGCGAGGCGCCGGCCGGGACAGCGAAGCAGCCGGGCAACGGCCTCCTGCCGGCGCTTCCCGCCGCGGCTCCGGCTGCGGCTGCAACACCAAGCCAGCTGCCGAGCCTGCAAGACGCAAGGAATCTGCGCGACCTGGCGGGAGCGCATTAGACGATGAAAGCGATGAAGTTATATTGGCAGCAGCTCGAACGGCTCGTCGAGAAGCGCAGCATGCGCGAGCGGCTGATGGTTTTCGCCATCGCGGCGATGCTCGTGGTGACGGTGATCGACAAGCTGTTCATCAGCCCGCAGCTGGCAAGCCAGCAGCAGCTGGCCCAGAAGATGAAGGCCGAACAGCAGCAGCTCGCGGCGATTCACGCCGAGATAGGAAGCCGCCTCAAAGCCCGCGAGGCCGACCCGGACGCGGCCGCCAGGCTGCGCCTCAATCAGCTGACGGAGCAGCAGGCGCAGATGCGCGGCCAGCTGGAGGCAATGCAGAAAGGGCTGGTTTCGCCGGACAGGATGGCGGGCATGCTGGAGGATCTGCTGCGGCGCGACGGCAAGCTGCACCTGAAGTCGCTCAGGACGCTGCCGGTCGCGTCGCTCAGCGAGCCGCTCGACAGCGCCGTTCCGCAGGCCGGGACGGCGAAGCCGGGCGCCGTTGAAAAGGCGGCGCCGAAGGAAGGAATGTACAAGCATGGCGTGGAGATTGTCGTCGAAGGCAGCTATGCCGATATCGCGCACTATCTGGCCGAATTGGAACGCATGCCCTGGCAGGTCTTCTGGGCCGGCACGCGGCTGGATGCGGGCGGCTATCCGGACGTCAGGCTGACCTTGACGCTTTTTACTCTCAGCCTCGACAAGACATGGCTAAACATTTGAGTAAAACCGTCAAAGCAGTCACAATGGCCGTCGTTTGCGCCAGCTGCCTGTCCATGGCGCAGGCGGCAATCGCGCAGGGCATGCCGGACCCGACCCGGCCTCCGAGCATCGTCAGCGAGCCGGAGCGCAACCAGGATGGGGCCGCCGCCTTGCCGCAGGTGCAATCCATTCTGATCTCGCCTACCCGCCGGGTGGCGACGATAGACGGGCGCACCGTCAGGGTGGGCGACATGGTGGGCGATGCGCGCGTTGCGCGGATTCTTGAAAACGAGGTCGTCCTGAGCAGAGGGCAGGAACGGCAGGTGCTGAAGCTTTTTCCCGGAATTGAAAAGCAGCGTGCGCCCGGCGGCAAGAATGCCAGAGCAGGCAGTGGCGTACCGTGAAAGTAAAAGACAGAGTGCAGAAAATACCATCAGCTATCGTGATTCTGAGCCTGGCCGCATGCAGCTCCGCGCCGCCGAAGCACGAGACCTTTGATCTCATCAACGCCGAGCTCGCGAAGTCGGCGAAGCAGGGCATATCGCCTGCGCAGCCCGATGCGGTGGCGGCGGCCTTGCTGCCGCCCATTCATATCGAGGTGCCGCGGCCGCGGCAGCCGGTGGAGGAGCGTTTCGCGATCACCTTCAACAGCGTGCCTGCGGCCCAGTTCTTCATGGGCATCGTCTCCGGCACGCCGTACAGCATGCTGGTGCATCCCGACGTATCGGGAACCATCTCGGTCAATCTCAAGGATGTCANCCCAGTTCTTCATGGGCATCGTCTCCGGCACGCCGTACAGCATGCTGGTGCATCCCGACGTATCGGGAACCATCTCGGTCAATCTCAAGGATGTCACGGTGTTCGAGGCGCTGGACGCGGTGCGCGAACTCTACGGCTACGACTACAAGGTCGAGGGCAACCGCATCTACGTCAAGCCGATCACCATGCAGACCAGGGTGTTCCAGGTCAATTACCTGACCGGAAGCCGCCGCGGCACGTCCGACATCCGGGTCAATTCCGGTTCGGTCAGCGACAATACCCCGTCCGCGGGAACGGCCAACAATGCCGGCAACCAGGGCGCGGGCAGTATTCCGCAGCCCGGGAGCGGCACGTTAACGCAAGCGCTCAACTCGAGCAAGATCAGCACCACGTCGACAAGCGACTTCTGGTCCGAGCTGCGCGCCTCGCTGGAAGCGATCGTCGGCAACGGCGAAGGCCGTAGCGTGGTCGTCAGCCCGCAGTCGGGCATCGTGGTGGTGCGCGCGCGCTGGGACGAGATGCGCAATGTCGCGTCCTATCTCAAGGCCGCGCAGCTGTCGATCGACCGCCAGGTGATTCTCGAGGCAAAGATCCTGGAAGTGGAACTGAATGACGATTACCAGGCGGGCATCAACTGGGCTTCCTTCGCTTCACTGAATGCGTCGAGCAACAGCCGGGCATCGCTTGGCATCGTGTCGCCGGGAGCGTCGCTCTCCCCGCGACCGCGCGACGGTTCGACATCGGCTGCGCTCATCGGCGGCAACAGCAATGCCGTCTCCGCCGTTCCCGGTCTGAACCTGGCCGCGCCCGCCGCGGCGGCCGGTTCGCTGTTCGGCCTGGCTTTCCAGACCAGCAACTTCGCGGCGCTCATTTCATTCCTCGAAACCCAGGGCAACGTGCATGTGCTGTCGAGCCCGCGCATCGCGACCATGAACAACCAGAAGGCCGTGCTCAAGGTGGGGCGCGACGAATTCTTCGTCACCAATGTCAGCACCACCACGACGGCGGTGGGCACCAGCAGCAGCACCAGTCCGACGGTGACCGTCCAGCCGTTCTTCTCGGGGGTTGCCCTCGACGTGACGCCGCAGATCGATGAGAGCGGCAACATCATGCTTCACATTCATCCATCGGTCAGCAACGTGACCACGGTGGACAAGCCGCTCAATCTCGGCGCGGCCGGCAATTTCACCTTGCCGCTGGCATCGAGCACCGTGTCGGAAACCGACAGCGTGGTGCGCGGGCAGGATGGCCAGATCGTGGCGATCGGCGGGCTGATGCGCCAGGCCAGCGTGTCCGACCGTTCGCAGCTGCCTGGCGCGGGCAATGTTCCCGGCGTCGGTGCGCTGTTCCGCAATACCAGGCAGACGATGCAGAAGCGCGAACTCGTGATCCTCCTCAAGCCGACCATCGTGCACAGCAGCGCCACCTGGGCGCAGGACGTGAGCGAGAGCCAGCAGCGCGTGCAGAGCCTGCGTCCCAGAACCACGCCAGACCACTGAGGCAGCATGTACAAGAATCACTTTGGCTTGCGCGAACTACCCTTCGGCATCACGCCCGACACCAGTTATTTCTTTGCCTGCACCAGCTATCAGGAAGCGCTCAACACCCTGCTCGTGGCGACGAAGAACGGCGAGGGTTTCATCAAGATTACCGGGGAAGTCGGTGTCGGCAAGACGCTGCTGTGCCGCAAGTTCATGGCGAGCCTCGATGCCGGATTCGTGACCGCGTACATACCGAATCCCCTGCTGGAGCCGCGCACGCTGATGCTGGCGCTTGCCGACGAACTGGAGATTCCGCAGGAGAAGGACGTCGACCAGCACCAGCTGCTCAAAGCCATCAATCATCGTCTGCTGGTGCTCGCGCACGAGGACAAGCACGTGGTCCTGTGCCTGGATGAAGCGCAGGCCATGCCTATCGAGACCCTGGAAGCCCTGCGCCTGCTGACCAATCTTGAAACCGAAAAGCGCAAGCTGCTGCAGATCGTCATGTTCGGCCAGCCCGAGCTGGATCACAAGCTGCACCAGGGGGCCATCCGCCAGCTAAACCAGAGGATCACGTTTCATTACGACCTGGGCCCGCTCAGCAAGGATGACCTCGAGATCTACCTGTCCCATCGCCTCGGCGTGGCGGGCTATGCCGGCAGCCGCCTGTTCGAGCGGGGTGCGGTGAAGGCGCTGTACGGCGCCACCCGGGGTGTTCCGCGCCTGGTCAACATCCTGGCCCACAAGGCGCTGATGCTCGCCTACGGGCAGGGCAAGCAGAAGGTCACCGCCCGGCATGTCCAGGTCGCGGCAAAGGACACCGGCGCCGCCAGGACGCGCGCGTTTTCCTGGGTCTGGAGCGCCGCCGCGGCGGTCGCGATGCTGGGCACCGGCGTCGGCATGATGGGCTGGGCGTATTTCCGATGAGTCTGATCAACCAGATGCTGCAGGAGCTGGATGCCCGGCGCGCCGAAGGCACTGCAAGCGCGGAATACGGGCAGCAGGTCAGGGCGGTGCCGGAAAGGCGCCGCATCCATCCGGCATGGTGGGTGGCGCTTGCGCTGGGCATTGCCCTGCTGTGCGTCGCCGGCTGGGCACTGTTTCGCTTCACTACGGGCTCCTCTGAGGCAGCCGCGCAGAAACTCCCGCTGAAAATGGAGACACGCCTCGGCACGCCGGTGCAAGCGCCGCCGGCCGATGCCGCGGCACCATCGGCTTTGCCGGCACCATCGATGACGGCCGTGCCGGATGCGCCCGGGAACATCGAGGCGTCTCCAGCCCCGTCGACATTTTCGGCACCCGGATCGGTGGCTAACGCCCCGACGCACGCATCCCTGCCCGCCGTCGTCCCGGGCACACCGCCGGCCACACCGGTCGCCCGCCCGCAACCCGAGCCGGAAACGGAGGCCGCCCGAAACAAGTCGGCAGCCGTATCGCGCCAGCCGGCGGAAGAAACCGCGGCGGGTGAGGCAACGATGCCATCTGCTTCGCCCCGGGCTGCAACTTCCACCAGGACACGAGCGGCGCCGTCTTCACCATCGGAAATCTGGCCGGAAGCGCCGCCTTCCTTTGCGAGCCCCAAGCAACCCAAAGAACTCAGCCAGCAGCAGCGCGCGGAAAACGAATACCGGAAGGCGCTGATTGCCGTGGAACAGGGCAAGACCGGCGATGGCATCAGCGCACTGGAAACCGCATTGCAGTTCGACGCGCGCCATGCCGCCGCCCGCCAGTCGCTGATCGGCCTGCTGCTCAATGCCAGGCGCCAGGATGAAGCAATCGTACGCGCTCGCGAAGGATTGGCGATCGATGCGGCCCAGCCGGGCCTGGCGATGATTCTCGCGCGCCTGCAGCTGGAAAAGGGAACGTCCGGCACCGCTATCGACACGCTGGAGCGGACCTTGCCCCATGCCCGTGACCGGGCCGACTATCTGGCCTTTCTTGCTGCCCTGCTGCAGCGCGAGGAGCGTCACGCGCAGGCTGCGGAATACTACTTTCAGGCCCTGCAGCGTTCGCCGCAGAACGGTGTCTGGTGGATGGGCCTCGGCATTTCGCTCCAGGCCGACCAAAAGACAGCGGAAGCGTCCGAAGCGTTCAGGCGCGCCAAATCGACCAATTCCCTCTCCCCCGAACTGACCGCTTTCGTCAACAGCCGTCTCAGCCAGCTGCAGCGCTGATTGCCGGTGCGCCTGCTCGCAGGTGCGGCGATGCGTGCGCAGGCCCTGCGCACGACGTTGAAATCGCGCAAGCGCTGCATTGCAACATGGAAAAAGTTGCTCGAAATCATCATTTCCGGCGCCGGCTCAGTTAGAATGTTCACATCGTTTACCGATCATCTCGGCCATTGCGTCTGCCCGCAAAACGATTGCAAAGCCCCTTCCGGAAACTGCGTATCAATTCGAGCAAGGGTCACTCCATGCGAAGCCGTATTGTTTTTCGCCGCCCGGCGTTTTGGCGCCTTCCTGCTTCCCGAGCCTGTCTCCTCGCCGTTCTTGCATTTGTTTGCGCTAACAGCCGCGCCGATGCGGGCCAGTCCGCGTCCGATCTCGCCGCCCTGCCCATCGAGCAACTGCTTGCAATGGAAGTGTCGAGCGCATCGAAATTCGTACAGAAAGTCAGCGAGGCGCCATCGGCGGTGAGCATCATTACCGCGGCCGATATCAAGGCCTTCGGCTGGCGCACGCTGGCCGACGCGCTGCGCAGCGTACGCGGATTGCATGCCAGTTACGATCGCAACTACGATTATGTCGGCGCGCGCGGCTTCCTGCGTCCGGGCGACTACAACACGCGCTTCCTGCTGCTGGTTGACGGCAAGCGGCTCAA
The DNA here is from genome assembly GCF_035916955.1 of Noviherbaspirillum album. Taxonomy (NCBI): domain Bacteria; kingdom Pseudomonadati; phylum Pseudomonadota; class Betaproteobacteria; order Burkholderiales; family Oxalobacteraceae; genus Noviherbaspirillum; species Noviherbaspirillum album. The sequence goes on from NZ_JAWIIV010000041.1 coordinate 22,197, forward strand.
CGACGGCGTGTATGACCAGGCTTCCGTGGGAACGGAATTCATGGTCGACCTTGACCTCGTCGAGCGCATCGAATACGTGTCCGGTCCCGGCTCCTCGATCTACGGCGCCAATGCATTCTTCGGGGTCATCAACGTCATCACCCGGCGCGCGACCGATATTCCCGGCGCCCGCGCCTCCGTCGAAGCAGGCAGCCACGGCGCCCGCAAGGTCCGGGCCAGCTACGGCCTCATCACCGGCTCGGCGGAATGGCTGCTGTCGGCGACGAGCTACCGGGAGCGCGGCGGCAATCTGTATTTTCCGGAGTTCGACATCCCGGGCAGCGGCGACGGTATCGCCCGGCGCCTGGACCATGACCGTGCCGACAGCGTTTTCATCAAGGGAGCGGCCGGCCCGTTCAGCCTGAGCATCGCCCATAACGAACGGTCCAAGGGCATGCCGACCGCGTCTTTCAGCCAGGTCTTCGGCGACCCGCGCTCGCAAACCGTCGATACGCAAAGCATGGTGGACCTGGGGTACCGCAGCCGGCTCGCGGCGGATACCGAACTTTCGGTGCGCCTCGACTGGGGGCGCTACGATTACGACGGCGAGTATGCCTACGATGCCGCGCCGCTGGGCCTTAACCGCGACGGTTCGCGTTCGCGCTGGTGGGGCGGCGAAGCCAAGCTGGTCAGCACCCGCATATCCGGTCACAAGATCGTCGCCGGGACGGAATACCGCCGCGATGTCCGGCGCGACCAGTTCAACTACGACGTCAATCCTTACGCCCTCCTGCTCGACGACCGGAGAACGGGCAACCGGCATGCCGTCTACCTGCAGGATGAAATTACCCTGCGCGACGATCTGCTGCTCAACGCCGGGCTGCGCCATGACCGCACCAGCAGCAGCGGAGGCATCGTCAATCCGCGCATGGCGCTCATTTACAAGGCAACGCCGGCCACCACGCTCAAGGCAGCCTACGGCAAAGCCTACCGCGAACCCAATGCCTACGAGCGGTACTATGCGCTGTCGGACACCGGCGGGCAGAAGGCCAATCCCGATTTGCGGAGCGAGCGCATCCGCAGCGTCGAGCTGATCGCCGAACAGCAGCTCGCAGCCGATACGCGCATCACGGCGGCCGTGTTCCGCAACAGCGTGACCGACCTGATTTCGCAGACCAGCGACCCGGCGGACGGCTTGCTGGTCTTTCGCAATCTCAGCCATGCGACCGCCTATGGCGCGGAATTCGAAGCGGAAAAGGCATGGGCGCGCGGCGCCAGGCTGCGCACCAGCTACAGCTGGCAGCGGGCGGTGGACCGCGTAACCGGCGCCGAACTCGTCAATTCTCCGCGCCATCTCGGCAAGCTCAATCTGACCGCGCCGTTTTACCGCAGCTGGCGGGCGGGACTGGAAGCCCAGTATGTATCCGCCCGCCGCAGCCTGCAGGGCAGGGCGCCTTCCTACTGGCTGGGCAATTTGACCGTATCCTCGGTGCGCCTGGCGCCCGGCCTCGAAATCGGAGCCAGCCTTTACAACGTATTCGACCGCCGCTATTCGGATCCCGGAGCGGAAGAACATGTGCAGGACCTGATTGCCCAGAACGGGCGAACCTTCCGTGTCAAGCTGAGCTACGCATTCTGATGGTTTCCCTTCCGTCCCGCCTGATCCAGCTCCTGGCCGCCTGCCTGACGGCGGGAAGCGCCGCAGCCGCGCCGGTGCCGGAGTTCGACTTGAAGGCGGCATTCGTCTACAACTTTGCGCTATTCACCGACTGGCCGGCGGATGCGCAATTCGTGGCGGGCGCACTGAATGTGTGCGTGCATCCCGCCAGCGTCATGCGTCCCTCGTTGGGCAGCCTGAACGACCGCATGGTCAAGGGACGGAAAATCGCGGTGCGGCAGCTTGCCGCGCCGGAGGACATACGAGGCTGCCAGCTGTTCTTCGCCGACGCGAGCGACCGCGAGCGCTGGCCCCAGATCCGCAAGGCGCTCGCCAATGCGCCGGTGCTGACCATTACGGATGACGAGGAAATCCGCCACGACGGCAGCATCGTCAGCTTGTCCAGCGAAGGAAGCCGGATCGTGTTCGACATCGACCTGCGTGCCGCGCGCAATGCGCGCCTGATGCTCAGTTCCAAGCTGCTGCGCCTTGCACGGAGCGTGCAATGATCAATGCGAAAGACATGCCCTTGTCCATCAAGCCGCTGCGCCTGGGCCGCTGGATGGAACTCGCCAACCTGGCCACGGCGGGGACCGCGCTGCTGGTGGCCAGCATGCTGCTGATCCTGTTCCAGTTCCTGTCGATGCGCGGCGCGCTCATTGAAGACATCAGCGTCCAGGCGCGCATCGTCAGCGAGAGCAGTGCAGCGGCCGTGCTGTTCAATGACAGCGATGCCGGCCGCGAAACCCTGGCCGTGCTGTCGGCGTCGCCCAGCGTGGAAGCGGCCGGACTCTACGACCTGCACGGCGAGCTGCTGGCGTCGTTCCGGCGCGGCGGCTTCAAGCACATCGGAACGCCAACGCCGGACCTGATCGAGGAGGGGCATCATTTCGGACTCCGCCATCTGCGCCTGGTACGGCCGGTGATGGCGGACCAGCAGCCTATCGGCATGGTGGCCATCCGCGCGAACACTTCCTCGCTGTATGCGCGCCTGGTCGGCTATGCCGGCATGATGCTGGTGATCGCCGTCGGTTCGCTCGGCATCGCCTATCTGCTGGTGGCGCGCATGCGCAGGGTGGTCAAGCAAACCGAGGCGCATCTCGACTATCTGGCGCACGTGGACCCGGTCACCGGACTGCCCAACCGACATACCTTCAATGAGCGCCTGGCCGAAACCATTGGCAAGATCGAACGCGAGGGCGGCAGCGCCGGGCTGCTGCTGCTCGACCTCGACAATTTCAAGATCGTCAACGACACGCTCGGCCATCACTGCGGGGACATGCTGCTCAAGCTGGTGGCGCGCCGGCTGATGGAATGCATGCGCAGCGACGATATCGTCTGCCGCACCGGCGGCGATGAATTCGCCGTCATTCTCGATGCGTCCGTCGACGAAGGCGCGGCGATGGCGCAGCGGATACTGGCCGCGCTGAGCGCGCCCTTCGCTATCGAGGAGCAGGAAATCTACGTCACGGCCAGCATCGGCATCAGTTGCTGCCCGGCGGATGGAGCCGATATCGAGACGCTGACCCGCAATGCCGACTGCGCGATGTATCAGGCCAAGGGAAAAGGCAAGAATGCCTACGAGCAGTTCCATCCGGAACTCGACCGCCGCGCGCGCAACCGGTTGTCGCTCGAGACCAGCCTGCGCAAGGCGCTCGAGCGCAATGAGCTGGAGCTGTATTACCAGCCGCAGCTGAGCCTGGCCGAGGGCAGGGTGACCGGAGTCGAAGCCCTGCTGCGCTGGAATCATCCGGAGCAGGGCATGATCAGTCCGAACGAGTTCATCCCGATTGCCGAGGACAGCGGCCTGATCGTGCCCATCGGCCGCTGGGTGCTGCACCAGGCCTGCAGGCAGGCCGCCGCGTGGCGCGACGAAGGACTGCTGCCGGTTACCATGTCGGTCAACCTGTCGGCGCGCCAGACCCGCGATCCGTACCTGATGCACGACATACTCGAAGCGCTGCGCCAGAACGGACTGCCGCCGTCGCGGCTGGAACTGGAAATCACGGAAAGCGTGCTGATGGACAATGTGCACGACAACGTGGAGCTGCTGCACAGGCTGCAGACCGAGGGCATACGCCTGGCCATCGACGACTTCGGCACCGGATATTCCTCGATGGCTTACCTCAAGCGCTTCCCCATCGATCAGTTGAAGATCGATCGCACCTTCGTGCGAGACATTCCCGGCGACGGCGACGACGAGGCGATCACCAGCGCGATCATCGCAATGGCGCACCGGCTGGGCCTGTCGGTCGTGGCGGAAGGCGTGGAAACGGTGCTGCAGCTGGAATTCCTGCGCAGCGCCGGCTGCGACATCATGCAGGGCTACTACTTCGCGGAGCCGCGCCCGGCGGACAAAGTCAGGCTGCTGCTGCAGAGGGATCAGGCGGACCGGGCGGACCGGGCGGACCAGGGAAGGTCGTCAGACCTGCCGCTGCGGGTTCCCTGATCTAGCGTCCGGAATAGAGCGAATCCGCTCTAGTGCTGCAGCAGGCCGTTGACCTGCGCCAGATCCTCCTCCTTCAGAATGCCGGCCGCCGACTTCAGGCGCAGGCTGTTGACGATTGCATCGTAGCGGGCGCGGGCCAGGTCGCGGCGGGTGGAGAACAGCTGCTGCTGGGCATTGAGCACGTCGATGTTGATGCGCACGCCCACCTGGTAGCCGAGGCGGTTGGATTCCAGCGCCGACTGGCTGGACACTTCCGCCGCTTCCAGCGCGCGCACCTGCGCCAGCCCGGAATTGACGCCGAGGAAAGCCTGGCGCGCGCTCTGCGCGGCGACGCGGCGGGCATTCTCCAGATCGGATCGGGTGCGCTCCTGCAGCGCAATCGCCTCGCGCACCCGGCTGTCGACCGCGAAGCCGGAGAACAGCGGAATGTTCCATTGCACGCCGATCGCATTGCTGTCGGAGGTGGTGCCGGCGGCGGAGGTGGTGCTGGCGGTCTGGTTGTTGTGGCTGCGGCTGGCGACCAGGTCGACGGTCGGATAGTGGCCGGCGCGGTTGCGCTTGATCTCGCGGCGCGCGATTTCCAGCGCCAGCTGCTGGCCGATCACGCCGAAATTCTGCTGCTCGGCGCTTTGCACCCAGGTATCCAGATTCGCCGGTTCCGGCGCGCCGATCTGCACGCCCGAGCGCAGCGAGGCCAGTTCGCCGCTCGGCTTGCCGATGATCTGCTGCAGCGCGCTGCGCTTGATCTCGAGATCGTTGAGCCCGGCGAATTCCTGGGCGATCACGAGGTCGTAGCGCGCCTGGGCTTCATGGGTATCGGTGATGGTCGCGGTGCCGACCTCGAAGTTGCGCTTGGCCGATGCCAGCTGTTCGGTGATCGCGGTCTTCTGGGCCTGCACCGAGGCCAGCGCATCCTGCGCGGCCAGCACATCGAAATAGGCTTGCGCGACGCGCACGATCAGGTCCTGCTGGGCCTGGGCGAAGGTAGCTTCGCTGGCCGCCACCGACAGCTTGCCCTGCTGGTACTGCTCCCAGTTGGCGAGGCGAAACAGCGGCTGCGACAGCGAGACCGAATAGCCGCGGGAAGTGAAGTTCCTGCCGAATTCCACGCCGCCGGAGTCGATGTCGGCATTGGTGCGGTTGACGCTGCCGCCGACGCCGATCTGCGGCAGCAGCCCGGCGCGGCCCTGTATCTCGCGTTCCTGGCCCGCCGCCAGCGTGGAGCGCGCGCTGGCGTACACCGCGTCGTTCGCCAGCGCTTCCCGGTAGACCTGCAGCAGATCGATGGCATGCGCATTGAGCGACAAAACGCTGCCTGCAAGCAGGGTGGCAAGTACGGTCTTCCGCATTACGTGTTCTCCCGGGGAGTCAGTGAAACGATGATTAGTAAGTGGGCATGGAATTGTCGACCTGCAGCGCCCATGCATGGACGCCCCCGGTCAGGTTGATCACCTGCGGGAAGCCGTTGCGTTCCAGGAACGCGGCCACCGACATGCTGCGCGCGCCATGGTGGCAGATGCAGACGATCGGTGTTTCTTCGTCGAGCTCCTGCAGGCGCGCGGGGATTGAATTCATCGGAATCGGCACCGAGCCCTCGATGTGGCAGGTCTGGAATTCCCAGGGCTCGCGCACATCGAGCAGTACCGGCTTGTCGCGCGCGGGGTCGGCGAGCCAGGCGGCCAGTTCGGGGGCGGTCAGTGTTTGCATGGCATTGATCTCGGAAGGTGGATTGCGCCGCTCAGAAGGTGAAGGCCGGCGGCAGGATGGCTTCGCGCAGCGGATTGACGTTGGTCTCGAAGACCTTGACGGTGTCATAGGCGCTGTCGGACTTGCGGGTGGTGACCTGCGCGGTCATGACCGGGGGCACGCCGACGATGGAGAACAGGCGGCCGCCGACCTTGAGCTGCTGCAGGAATTTTTCCGGAAGCACCGGCAGCGAGCCGGAAATCACGATCACGTCGTACTGCTCATCGCCCCAGCCCTGGGCGCCGTTGCCCTGGACCACCTCGACATTGGCGGAGCCGAAGGCCGACAGGTTCTTTTGCGCCATGGCCTTGAGCTCGGGATTGATTTCCACCGTCGTCACATGGCGCGCCTTGTGGGCCAGCAGCGCAGCCATGTAGCCGGTGCCGGCGCCGATCTCGAGCACGCTTTCATGCTTCTTGATTTTCAGTTCTTCGATGATGCGCGCTTCCATCTTCGGCGCGAACATCGATTCGCCGCCGGGCAGCGGGATTTCGGTATCGACAAAGGCCAGGCTCTTGTAGGCGTCGGGCACGAATTCTTCGCGCTTGACCACCACCAGCATGTCGAGTACGTCCGGCGACAGCACATCCCAGGGGCGGATTTGCTGTTCGATCATGTTGAAACGGGCTTTTTCGATATTCATGTCAGGACCAGGGAGTCAGAAAGTGGGTTGGAAACGAACTCGCTATTTTATCAAACGACATCGCTGTTTTTGCTTTGAAGCACCGGCGTTGCGGGCTTTCCCTGATGCATATCAGCCGCATCGCCATGCCATTTGCGCCTTGCCCATGCTGCAAAATCGTCGAGATAGGTATAGATCACCGGCACTACCACCAGGGTCAGCAATGACGAAGTGATAATGCCGCCGATCACCGCCTGTCCCATCGGCGCGCGCTGCTCCGATCCCTCGCCCATGCCGAAGGCCAGCGGCACCATGCCGAACACCATCGCCAGCGTGGTCATCAGGATCGGCCGCAGGCGCACGTGGGCGGCCTCGAGCAGGGCGGCGGTGCGCTCGGCGCCGGCCTTGCGCGCCTGGTTGGCGAAGTCGACCAGCAGGATCGCATTCTTCGTCACCAGGCCCATCAGCATGATGAAGCCGATGATGGAAAACATGTTCAGCGTCGAACGGAACACCATCAGCGCCAGGAACACGCCGATCAGCGTCATCGGGAGCGCCGACATGATGGCCACCGGCTGCAGGAAGCTGGCGAACTGCGAGGCCAGGATCATGTAGATGAAGATGATGGCCAGCAGCAGCGCCGACAGCGCATAGCCGAACGATTCCTGCATGCTCTTGGTCGAGCCGCCCATCTGGTAGCGGTAGCCCGGCTGCCAGTTCATGGCATCTAGCACCTGGCGCACCTGCGCGCTGACTTCGCCCGGCGAGCGGCCCACCACGTTGGCCGACAGTTCGACCTCGCGGCTGAGGTCGCGCCGGTTGATCTGGTTGGCGCCGGTCGACGGCGTGATGGTCGCCACCTGGCGCAGCGGCACCATCTTCGGCGTGCCGTCGGCATTGGTCTGCGTACTGGCCAGCATCAGGCGCGACAGGTCGTCGGCATTGTCGCGGTCGGACGGGGCGAGCCGCACCTTGACGTTGTAATTCTCGTCGTCCGGCGCGCGCCAGGTGGTGGTTTCGTCGCCGGCCAGCAGCGGGCGCAGCGCGTTGCCGATCTGCGCCACGCCGACGCCGAGGTCGGCGCCGATGTCGCGCTTGGGCTCGACTGCGATGGTCGGTTTTTCCGCCTTCAGGCTGGAGTCGAGATCGACCACGCCGGGAATGGCGCGGATCTTTTCCATCGCCTCGTCGGTGAGCCGTGCCAGCTGCTTCAAATCGGTGCCCTGCAGGCTCAGGCGCAGCTGCTTGTTGTCGCCGCCGACGCCGTCGAGCGAGCCGACATGCGTGACCGTGATGCCGGCCACCTGCAGCAGGCGCTGGCGCATCGGGTTCGCCAGCTGGCCGGTGCTGCGTTCGCGTTCGTCGCGCGGCACCAGCCGGATGAAGGTGGTCGCGTAATTCTTGCCCTGCGCCGAGCCGGTGTTGACGGTGGTGTAGAAGTCGCGCACTTCCGGGAATTCTCGCAGCACGTTTTCCACCTGGCGCGATTTCGATTCGGTGAATTCGATCGAGGACCCGACCGGCGTGTAATACGTTACGCCCATCTCCGAGTAATCGCCCTGCGGCACGAATTCCGTGCCGATCAGGCCCGAGGCGGGAATCGCGAAGCCGGCGAAGAAGGTGGCGGCGGCGATCGCCAGCGTCGACTTGCGTCGCCGCAGCGACCAGGCGAGCAGGCGCTGGTAGGTGCGCGACATCCACTGCACCAGGCCGTCGAACCAGGCCAGCACCCGGCCGATGGTGCGGCCGTACAGGCTGTTGTCGGGCTGCGTGCCGTGCACCGCCGGGTCCTTCCATACCGAGGACAGCATCGGGTCCAGCGTGAAGGACACGAACATCGAGATCAGCACCGCCGCCACGACGGTGATGCCGAACTGGTGGAAGAAGCGGCCGATGATGCCGCCCATGAAGCCGACCGGCAGGAACACGGCGACGATGGAGAAGGTGGTGGCCAGCACCGCAAGACCGATCTCCGCCGTGCCCTCCATCGAGGCGGTGCGGTGGTCCTTGTAGCGGCCGTTGACCTTCATGCCGGCATGGCGCACGATGTTTTCCCGCACCACGATGGCATCGTCGATCAGCAGGCCCACGCACAGCGACAGCGCCATCAGCGTGATCATGTTGATGGTGAAGCCGAAGATGTACATGAACAGGAAGGTGCCGATGATGGCCACCGGCAGGGTGAGGCCGGTGATGACGGTCGAGCGCCAGGAATTCAGGAACAGGAACACGATGAGAATGGTGAGCACCGCACCCTCGATCATGGTGCGCCGCACGTTGTCGACGCCGGTGCGGATCTGGCGCGAGCTGTCCTTGATGACTTCGATCTTCACGCCGGGGTAGAGCGCCTGCAGGCGCGGCTCCAGGTCCTGAATCGCTTCCTTCATGCCGTCGGCGACATCGATGGTGTTCTGGCCCTGGGCTTTGAGGATCGATACGGCCAGCGTGCGCTTGCCGTTGTAAAGCGCCAGGCTTTCCTGCTCTTCCTGGCCGTCGACCACGGTGGCGATCTGCGACAGCGTAACCGGCTGGCCGCCGCGGCGGGCGACGATGATGCGGTTGAAATCCTGCGGATCCTTCACCTTGCCCTGGATTTGCACCACCTTTTCATCGGCCGCCGAGCGGATCGCGCCGGTCGGCAGTTCCTGGTTCTCGTTGCGCAGCGCATTCATTACCTGGTCGATGCCGATGCCCAGCGCTTCCATCTCGCCGGGGCGCACATAGATCTGGATCTCGCGCTTGACGCCGCCCACCAGCGTGACGGATCCCACGCCACGCACGTTCTCGAGGCGTTTCTTCACCACCTGGTCGGCGATGGTGGTGAGTTCGCGCATGTCGCGCTGGCGCACGGCCGGATCGCTGGTGACGGCGATCGACATGATGGGCTGGTCGGCGGGATCGAAGCGCATCACGCGCGGTTCCTTGACCTCGCGCCGGAACAGCGTTTTCACGAGGGCCACTTTCTCGCGCACGTCCTGCGCCGCCTGGGCCGGGTCGATGGTGAGGTCGAACTCGATGATGACCACCGAGCTGCCTTCATACGAGCGCGAGTACAGGTTCTTGATGCCGTTGATGGTGTTGACGGTTTCCTCGACCTTGCGCGTGACGTCGGACTCGATTGTCTCCGGCGACGCGCCGGGATATTCGGTCTGCACCACCACGACGGGAAAGGTGATATCGGGGAACTGGTCGACCCGCAGGCGCTGGTAGGAAAACAGCCCGAGCACGACTAGCACCATCATCATCATGGTGGCGAGGACAGGGTTGCCGATGCTAATGCGGGTGAACCACATGAATTGCCTTGTTCAGCGTTCGGCGCGGCGCTTGCGCGTCGCGCCCATGGTTATTGAGTTACTGCGTCGTTGCCGATGCCGATGCCGATGCTGCGGCTGCGGCTGCGGCTGCGGCCGGCGCGGCATGGGGCGCCGCCTGGTTGCCGCTGCCGACCAGCTTGACCGCCGTCCCGGTACGCAGCACGCCGAGGTTGGTCCTGACGATCTGCATGCCGGCGTCGAGCCCGGCGGCGATTTCGAATGCTTCGACGCCGCCGCTGTCACCGCTGCGGCCATCGTCGCCCAGCGTCACGGTGCGGCGCGTCAGCTTGCCGCCTTCGATCGCATAGACATACGGCTGTCCGCCGTCACGCTGGATGGCGGTGCGCGGCACGGTCAGCACGCCGCTCTTCCTTACAAGCACCAGCTGCGCCTCGCCGAACATGCCCACGCGCAATGCATTGTCATCGTTGGGAATCTGTACATACACCAGGATGGAACGCGAGCCCGACTGTGTGGCCGGGTTGATGCGGGCGACCTTGCCGGGGAAGGGCTTGGACAGGCCTTCGACCCTGACTTCCACTTCCTGGCCGAGCGCCACGCTGCCGATCTCCGAGGCCGGCACCGCGGCTTCCATTTCCATCTGGCCGAGATCGACCACGTCCAGCAAGCGGTTGTCGGCGGAGACCTTCTCGCCCGGCTGCACGGATCGCATGCTAACCAGCCCGCCCATCGGCGACTTGATCACCGTGTCGGCCAGCGCTTTCTGCGCAACGTCGAGCGCGCCGCGCGCAGATTCCACATTGGCGCGGGCGATGTCGTATTGACTGGCGGCGTTGTCGAATGCATTCCTGGAGATGAAACCCTTGTCGAGCAGCGCGCGGTTGTTGTCGCGCGCCTTGGCGGCGATGTCCAGCTGGCCGCGTGCCGCCGCCAGCGCTCCCTGGGCCTGGCCAACGCGGGCCTGGTAGTCGCTCGCATCCATGCGCACCAGCACCTGGCCCGGCTTCACCGCTTCGCCTTCGCGCACCAGTACTTCGCGCACATCGCCCGGCACGCGCGCCTTGACGCTGACCTGGTTGAGCGCGCGCAGCGAGCCCGACAGCGGCATCAGCCGGCGCAGTTCGCCGACCTGCACCCGCATCACGTCGGAGGGCAGGAATTCCATCACGGCAGGGGCTGCAGCGGAAGCAGCCTGCGGCGCCTTGTTCGTGTTCGCGGCGGGCTTCTTCAGCATGCCCGCGGCGATGCCGCCGACCAGCAGGACCAGTAGGCAGATGGCGAGTATGATCCAGAACGAACGGCGTTTCAGCATGGCGGTCTCATCGGGAAGGCGTCAGGGCAGCGGGTTTGAGCACGCCGTGCAGGAAAAGGTCGATGAAGCTGTCGAGATACTTGTCGGGCGACATCGCGGCTTCGCCATGGCCCAGCGCGCCGAACGAGTGTTTCCAGAGCATCAGCATGATCATCGGAGCGCACAGTATGTTCATTGCCTGCTTGACATCGATGCTGCGGAATTCGCCGCGCTCGATGCCGCGCTCGAGCATGTGGGCGATCATCGCATTGCCGCGATGGATCACTTCCTCATGATAGAACCTGGCCACTTCCGGGAAATTGTTTGCCTCGGCCACCATCAGCTTGGTAATGCCGGACAACTTGGTGTTACCAATACGGTCCCACCAGCCATGGGCGATTTCGCGAAACAGTTCCGCCGTGGAACCCTGGAAGCTGCCGACGATTTCCTCGGCCTCGCCCAGCACCGGCACCACGTTTTCGCGGACCACCGCCTTGAACAATTCTTCCTTGTTGGCGAAATAGAGGTACAGCGTTCCCTTCGATACGCCGGCTTGCGCGGCGACATCATCGAGGCGGGTGGCCGCATAGCCGCGCTCGACGAACAGATCCAGCGCGGCCGCGAGCAATTCCTGCGGACGCGCTTCCTTGCGCCGCGTCCAGCGAGGCTTCTTGAAAGGGCAATTCATGTGGGAAATAGATGAGTGCAAATAACTTACTTACGAGTCAGTAATATAAGGTCGGGTCCGGATAGCGTCAAGGCATTTGCCTTATATAATTTGCGCGGGCTACGCAAGTCGGCTTGGTCGGGCTTAAATCGGGCCTGCTACAAAACGACAAGAAGGCCGTGCCGATAGCCAGTAGAATCGCAGCATTTCTCCGTCTCTCAATTGGCCGCGTCCGCCGCGCCGCAAATCATCCCGGTTCACGCTTATGAATCTTTTGAAAAGGGGAAGCCTGCTCTCCCTGATCATCCTCCTGCTCGCCGCCGGAGGCGGTTACTGGTATTGGCAAAAGCGCAATGCCGGACCGGAATACCGCACGACCAAGATCGAGCGCGGCACCATCACCGCCAGCGTTTCGGCCACCGGTACGCTTAGCCCGGTGGTGCAGGTGCAGGTCGGCTCGCAGGTATCGGGGCAGTTGCGCGACGTGCTCGTGGATTTCAATAGCGAGGTCAAGCAGGGCCAGATCATCGCCCGCATCGATCCGCAAACCTTCGAGTACCGGGTCAAGCAGGCCCAGGCCGATGTCGATGCCGCGCGCGCGCAGATTCTGACACAGCAGGCCAACATCGCCGCGCAGCGGGCGCTGGTGGCCAAGGCGGAAGTCGACCTGGCGCAGGCGAAACGCGACCTCGATCGTAAAACGCAACTGGTGGACAAGGGATTCATCTCCGGCGCCGAGCGCGAAACCGCGCAGGCCGTCTACAACTCGGCGGTGCAGCAGCTCAATACCGCGCGTGCGCAGGCCGACGTCTCGGCGGCCAACCTGCGCAATGCGCAAGCCGTGGTCAAGCAGCGCGAAGCCCAGCTGGCGCAGGCCAACATCGATCTGGGCCGCACCGAGATCCGCGCGCCGGTCAACGGCATCGTCATCAAGCGCAGCGTAGAACGCGGCCAGACCGTGGCGGCCAGCCTGCAGGCGCCCGAACTGTTCATCATCGCCGAAAGCCTGGCCGACATGCAGGTCGACACTTCGATCGACGAATCCGAGATCGGCCGCGTGCGCACCGGGCAGAAGGCGACCTTTACCGTGGATGCCTTCCCCGGCCGCAGCTTCGAGGGCACGGTCAAGCAGATCCGCAAGGCATCGCAGAATGTTTCCAACGTGGTGACCTATACCGCCGTCATCAGCGCCGCCAACCCCGCGCAGGAACTCCTGCCCGGCATGACCGCCAATGTGCGCGTCGTGACCGACAGCCGCAGCGACGTGCTCAAGGTGGCCAACGCCGCATTGCGCTTCAGGCCCGCCGGTGCGAACGCCGCCGAGCGCGGCGCGAATGCGCCGGCGGCCGCGCCGCGCGAGGGGAACGGCGGCAATGGAAACAACGGAGCGGGGCCGGGCGGCCAGATGCGCGCCCAGCGCGAACGCCTGGAACGCGAGCTTGCGCTGAGCGACACCCAGAAAAGCAAGCTCGACGGCATCTATGCCGGCATGCGCGAGAAATTCGCCGGCCTGCGCGATGCGCCGGAGGAGGAGCGCCGCGGGATGGCCGAACGCAACCGCAGCGAGCTGCGCGCGCAGATCATGGAAATCCTCGACGCCGAGCAAAAGAAGAAATACGAGCAGATCCTCGCCGAAACAGATGGACGGCGCGGCGGCAATGCGCGCGGCCGCATCTATGCGCTGGATGAGAAAAACCAGCCGCAGGCGATCGAAGTGCGCCTCGGCCTGAGCGACGGCACGGCCACCGAAGTGATCTCGCCGGACGTCAGGGAGGGCATGGAAATCATCACCAACGCTGTGCAGCCGCAGGGCGATGCGTCGAAGTCCCGCGCGTCGCGCGGACCGAGGATGTTCTGACATGCCGCTGATCCAGACAGCCGATCTCGTCAAGGAATACGTCATGGGCAGCAACCTGGTGCGTGCGCTGCGCGGGGTGTCGCTGTCCATCGCCGAGGGCGAATTCGTCGCCATCATGGGCGCGTCGGGTTCGGGCAAGTCCACCTTCATGAACCTGCTCGGCTGCCTCGATTCGCCAACCTCGGGACGCTACCTGCTGGCCGGGGAGGATGTCGCCGGGCTCGATGCGGATGCGCTGGCCGCGATCCGCAACCGCCGCATCGGCTTCGTATTCCAGCAGTTCAACCTGCTGCCGCGCACCACCGCGCTCGACAACGTGGAACTGCCGCTGCTGTATTCCGGCGCGCCGGCCGCCGAGCGCAGGCAGCGAGCGATGCAGCGCCTGCAGCAGGTCGGCCTCGGCGAGCGCGTCGACCATCATCCGGCGCAGCTGTCGGGCGGCCAGCAGCAGCGCGTCGCCATCGCCCGCGCGCTGGTCAACAATCCCTCGCTGATCCTTGCCGACGAGCCCACCGGCGCGCTCGATTCGCGCACCAGCATCGAGATCATGGCGTTGATGCAGCAGCTCAACAGCGAAGGCATGACCATCGTCATCGTCACCCATGAACACGACGTCGCCGCCTTCGCCTCGCGCATCATCCATTTCCGCGACGGCGCCGTGATCTCCGACGAGGTGAACGCGCCGCAGGATGCGCGGGCCGAGCTCGCGCAATTTTCCGGAGCCGGCGCGGGAGCTTCCGCATGAATCTCGTCGTCATCATGCGCATCGCGCTCAATGCGCTGCGCGTCAACAAACTGCGCTCGATGCTGACCATGCTCGGCATCATCATTGGCGTGGCGGCGGTGATCACCATGATCGCCGTCGGCGCGGGCGCGCAGGCGCGGGTGGAGGAGCAGATCAAGAGCCTGGGCTCCAACCTGATGATCATTCTGCCTGGCTCCTTTACGCAATCCGGCGTGCGGATGGGGGCGGGTGCCAACCAGAGCCTGACCGACGACGACGCGGCGGCCATCGTGCGCGAAGTCCCGGAGGTACAGGTGGCCGCGCCGTCGAACCGCCGCAGCGAAACTGTGGTGGCCGGCACCACCAACTGGTCGACCCAGATCTATGGCGTCAACCCGGATTATTTCGAGGCGCGCGACTGGCCGCTGGAATCGGGCCGCATGTTCGACCAGGCCGAGCTGTCGGGCTCTGCCAAGGTGGCGCTGATCGGCCAGACCACAGCAAGGCAATTGTTCGGCGATCTCGACCCGGTCGACCAGATGGTGCGCATCCGCAAGGTGCCGTTCACCGTCATCGGCGTGCTCGAACGCAAGGGCCAGAGCATGCTTGGCCAGGACCAGGACGACGTCATCATGCTGCCACTGACCACCGCCCGCAACCGGCTGTTCGGCAATACCCAGGGCAAGCTGCGCCGCGTCGGCACCATCCAGGTCAAGGTGCGCGAGGGCGCCAGCATGAAGGAAGCGGAAGAGAAGATCCGCGAACTGCTGCGCCAGCGCCAGCGCACCCAGCCGGGGCAGGACGATGCCTTCACCATCCGCAACCTGACGGAGATCCTGCAGGCGCAGGAAGAGTCGTCCCGCATCATGACCCTGCTGCTGGCGGCGGTAGCTTCGGTGTCGCTGCTGGTCGGCGGCATCGGCATCATGAACATCATGCTGGTGTCGGTGACCGAGCGAACCCGCGAGATCGGCCTGCGCATGGCCGTCGGCGCGCGCGGCAGGGATATCCTCAACCAGTTCCTGGTGGAGGCGGTCACGCTGTCGCTGATCGGCGGCTTCGTTGGCATCGTGCTCGGCATCGCGGCATCCTTCCTGGTCGGCGAATTCGCGGGCTGGACCACGCGTCTTTCGCCCGAATCCATCATCCTCGCCGTCGGCTTTTCGGCCGCGATCGGCATCTTCTTCGGCTACTACCCGGCGCGCAAGGCGGCCGGGTTGCTGCCCATCCAGGCCTTGCGCTATGAGTAAACTGGCTTGCCGGGCCGGATGCGGCGCCTGCTGCATCGCGCCCTCGATATCCTCGGCGATTCCCGGCATGCCGCAGGGCAAGCCTGCCGGCGTGCGTTGCATACAGCTCGACGACTTGAACCGATGCATGATTTTCGGCAAACCCGAACGCCCCGCGGTGTGCGAAAGTCTGCAGGCTACGCAGGAAATGTGCGGCGAGTCGAGCCAACAGGCGATGCATTTCCTGGCGCGGCTGGAACGGCTCACCGCTGCCGACCCCGCGGGTGGCTGATGGAGGTGTGATGAAATTCCGGTTGGGCTGGTGTTGCCAATGCGTCTTGCTGTTGCTGCTATGTTCCTGCGCCACGCTGATGGGGCCGCAGACCAGGGAGATTCCGCTGGCGAAACTGCAGGAAGCGATTTCACAGCGCTTTCCCTTCAATAACCGCTTCCTGCAGCTGCTGGATGTGCGCGTAACCAATCCGCGCGTGTCGCTGCAGCCCGAGGGCAACCGCATGCTGACCAGCATGGACATCTCGATCGCGCCGCCGCTGATTGGCCGTTCATGGACCGGCAGCCTCGCCATCTCGGGCCGGCCGCAGGTCGACATGGCGCGCACCGCGGTGGTGCTGGCCGATCCGCGCGTCGAAGGCCTGAACATCAACGGACTGGATCCGGCGTATGCCAGCCAGGCGACGCGCATCGGCAGCTTTCTCGCCGAGCAGCTGCTCATGGACATGCCCTTGTACACCTTTCGTCCTGAAGACCTCAGGTTTGCGGGAACGAGCTTCAACCCGACTGGTATTGCGA
Organism: Noviherbaspirillum album; assembly: GCF_035916955.1. Taxonomy (NCBI): domain Bacteria; kingdom Pseudomonadati; phylum Pseudomonadota; class Betaproteobacteria; order Burkholderiales; family Oxalobacteraceae; genus Noviherbaspirillum; species Noviherbaspirillum album. The sequence goes on from NZ_JAWIIV010000041.1 coordinate 38,504, forward strand.
TGAGGCAAGACGCTGTCGTGATAAGCTTCGAGCCCGTAAAATAATTCTCCGGCTTCCCGCCCGACCCGCGCAGCGTCGTTTCCCGCGGGTTTTTTATTGACCTGAATTTTTGAACTGAAACACGATTGCTTATGGATCTCACGCTTGCGCTCAAGGCGCTCATCATGGGTATCGTCGAAGGCTTGACCGAATTCCTGCCGATCTCCTCCACCGGCCACCTGATCCTTGCCGGCAGCCTGCTCAATTTCACCGGGGAGAAGGTCAAGGTATTCGAAATCGTCATCCAGGCCGGCGCCATGCTCGCGGTGTGCTGGGAATTCCGCAAGCGTATCGCCAGCGTGCTGGGCGGCTTGGGCAGCGACCCCAAGGCACGGCGTTTCGCGCTCAACGTGGTCATCGGCTGCACGCCGGCGGCGGCGCTCGGCCTCGTGTTCGCGGGCAGCATCAAGGCGCACCTGTTCGCACCGATACCGGTGGCGATGGCTTTCATCGCCGGCGGCCTGGTCATCCTCTGGGTGGAGCGCCGCAACCGCGAGTCGCCGTCGGCGGTGCGCGTGGAGTCTGTGGATGAGATGACGCCGCTCGACGCGCTCAAGGTCGGCCTGGCGCAAGCCTTCGCGCTGATTCCCGGCACCAGCCGCTCCGGCGCGACCATCATCGGCGGCATGCTGTTCGGCCTGTCGCGCAAGGCGGCGACCGAGTTCTCCTTCTTTCTTGCGATTCCGACACTGTTCGCCGCGACCATCTATTCGGTGTACAAGTCGCGCTCGCTGCTGGAAATGTCCGATCTGCCATGGTTCAGCATCGGGGCGGCCTCGGCCTTCGTGTCCGCCTTCCTGTGCGTGCGCTGGCTGTTGCGCTACATCAGCTCGCACGACTTCACGGTGTTCGCCTGGTACCGGATCGTGTTCGGCTTCATTGTGCTTGCGTCTGCCTACGGCGGCTGGGTGGTGTGGGCGGAATGACACTTGCCTGAGGCGCCGTTGCGGGCAATACCCGCGATGGCGCCTTGCCGGTCCCGCATGCACTAAAATAGCGGGATGTCTGAAATCGCTAGCAACGACCGTGCATTGCATATCCTCCAAACGGTCTTCGGTTATCCCTCCTTTCGCGGCCATCAGGCCGATATCGTGAATCATGTCGCCCGCGGGGGCGACGCACTGGTGCTGATGCCCACCGGCGGCGGCAAATCGCTCTGCTACCAGATTCCGGCGCTCATGCGCGATGGTGTCGGCGTGGTGGTGTCGCCGCTGATCGCGCTGATGCAGGACCAGGTCGACGCGCTGGCCGAAGTCGGCGTGCGCGCCGCCTTCCTCAATTCCACCCAGAGCTTCGATGAGGCAATGCGCACCGAGCGCATGGTGCGCAACGGCGAACTCGACCTGATCTATGTCGCGCCGGAGCGCCTGATGACGCCGCGCTGCCTCGATTTGCTGGAGTCTTCCAAGATTGCGCTGTTCGCGATCGACGAGGCGCACTGCGTGTCGCAGTGGGGACATGATTTCCGTCCGGAATATATTCGCCTGTCGGTGCTGCATGAACGTTTTCCGCAGGTGCCGCGCATCGCGCTGACGGCGACCGCCGATCCGCAGACCCGCGCCGAAATCGCGCACCGGCTGCAGCTCGACGATGCGATGCAGTTCGTGTCCTCGTTCGACCGGCCCAACATCCGCTACCAGATTGTCGAAAAGACCAATGCGCGCAAGCAGGTGCTCGATTTCATCAACGACGAGCATCCCGGCGAGGCCGGCGTCGTGTATTGCCTGTCGCGCAAGAAGGTGGAGGAGACCGCCGAGTTCCTGCAGTCGCAGGGCATCAATGCCTTGCCCTACCATGCCGGCATGGACATGCCGGTGCGCACCGCCAACCAGGCGCGCTTTCTGCGCGAGGAAGCCATCGTGATGGTGGCGACCATCGCCTTCGGCATGGGCATCGACAAGCCGGACGTGCGTTTCGTCGCCCACCTCGACCTGCCGAAAAGCATAGAAGGCTATTACCAGGAAACCGGCCGAGCAGGGCGCGACGGCGCACCGGCCGATGCCTGGATGGCCTATGGCCTGCAGGATGTGGTGCAGCAGCGCCGCATGATCGACGAGTCGGAAGCCGACGACAATTTCAAGCGGGTGCAGTCGGCCAAGCTCGATGCCATGCTCGGCCTGTGCGAAACCCTCAACTGCAGGCGGGTGCGGCTGCTCGACTACTTCGGCCAGGCGTCCACGCCTTGCGGCAACTGCGACATCTGCCTCAGTCCGCCGGTATCCTTCGACGGCACGGTGCCGATGCAGAAGCTGCTGTCAACCATCTACCGCGTCGACCAGCGCTTCGGCGCCGGACACGTGATCGATGTCGTGCGCGGCGCCGACTCCGACAAGATCAGGCAATGGCGGCATGACAAGCTGTCCACCTTCGGCATCGGCAGCGAGATCAGCGAGCAGGAATGGCGCGCGATCCTGCGCCAGGCCATCGCGCTCGGCCTGGTGACGGTCGATCACGAGGCCTATGGCTCGCTGAAGCTGACCGACGAGGCGCGCCCGGTGCTGAAAGGGGAGCGCAAGATACAGCTGCGGCAATACCAGAAGCCGGTCAAGAAGCGGCGCGAGGCGACCAGGTCGAAAGGGTATGTCGAGGCCGACCTGTCGGGCGCCGAACAGGCGGTGTTCGAGAAGCTGCGCTGGTGGCGCGTCGAAACCGCGCGCAAGCACAATGTGCCGGCGTATGTGATCTTCCATGACGCAACCATGCGCGAAATTGCGAAGAACCGGCCGACCTCGCTGGAGGATCTGCGGCATGTGTCGGGGGTGGGGGAGAAGAAGCTGCAGACCTACGGCGAGGAGATCGTGGCGCTGATTGCGGAGCTGGGGTAGGTTTTCAAAACATCTCGCGTATTGATTTTAAGTTGATGGTACTGATGCACATGGTTTGGCTCCCTTCTCCCGCAGGCGGTAGAAGGGCTGGGGATGAGGGGGCCTGTCACGACCTCTTGAGGCTTTAACACCACCCTCACCCCTACCCCTCTCCCGCCTGCGGGAGAGGGGATCCACTTTCCGCGCTAAGGACTTATGCCGGTTGCTAGCTCAGTCAAGCGGATCCGCGTTCGCTGTATCAGTTTTAACAACAGCGTCAAATCTCAAGTACTCTCCCTCACCACCAGCGAAAACCCGAGATCCTTCTTCGCCGGCTCCGGCTTTTCCCCCTTCATCAATTGCAGCAGCATCTCGGCCGCGGTATGGCCGATCTCGTAGCGTGGCGTCGCGATCGTGGTGAGCGCCGGATGCACCCATGCCGCAGGCGCGAGGTCGTTGAAGCCGGCCACCGCGAGCTGCTGCGGCACCCGGATGCCGCGCCGCTGGCATTCGAACAGCACGCCCAGCGCAAGGTCGTCGTTGCAGCAGAACAGCGCATCGGTCTGCGGCGCTTGCCGCAGCAGCTTGTCGAGCAGCGTCGCGCCTAGCCCGATGGATGAAGGCGTGGAGTCGAGCAATTCGCCGACCGGGTAATTGACGCCCGCGTCATGCAGCGCGGCGCGGTAGCCGGCCAGGCGTTCCAGCACCCGCGGATCGAGCTGCGCGCCGAGGAACCCGATGCGACGGTAGCCGCGTTCCAGCAAGTGCCGGGTGATCGCGCGGCCGGCATCGAACTGCTCCAGTCCGACCGAATAGGCATCGCCGTCCGTCATTTCCATCATGTGCACCACCGGCACCCGGCTGCGGTTGAGCAGTTCGCGGGTTGCCGCGGTCTGGTCGAAGCCGGTGATCAGGATGCCGTCCGGAGAATGTTCGAGATAGGCGCGCAGCAGGCTTTCCTCTTCCTCCGGCGAGTAGCGGGTATCGCCGATCAGGGTGCGGTAGCCGGCGCGGTTGAGCACGTCGCGCACGCCTTCCAGCAGCTGGGTGAAGACGGTGTTGGAGAGCGAGGGAATCAGCACCGCGACGCTGTCCGAACGGGCCCGTGCCAGCGCCCGCGCCGCCCGGTTGGGCATGTAGCCGAGTTCGGCGATCACGCCTTCGATCTGCGTGCGCAATTCTTCCGAAACGAGATGGGGCGTATTGAGCACGCGCGATACCGTGATGGCGCTGGTGCCGACGCGCTCGGCAATTTCGCTGAGCGTGACTCGGCCGGTCTGGGTGGGGCGGGGCTTGCGCGTGGACATGAATCAGGGTTTTACCGGAATCGGTGCAAGGCCGCAAGACTGCCTGCTCCGCAGGCATTGCCAGCAAGGCCGGCGGTCTCCTCCGTCCAGAGCATTCCATTGGATAACTTTTCCATCGCAGCGAAGTAGCATTTGCTGCGGCGCGACATAAAAAGCGCTTTACAAACTATGGTGGATAGATCAACAATGCGACCGCTGTTAGCGCTAACATAAGCGTAACAAGATGAGAGCGACGAGGATGATGGAAAAGAAACAACAACCGCAGATCATGCGGTGGGTGGTGATGGGTGTCAGCGGCTGCGGCAAGAGCAGCGTGGGCAGCGCCGTCGCGCAAAGGCTTGGCATAGAGCATGTCGAAGGCGACGCCGACCATCCTCCCGCCAACATTGCCAAGATGGCCGCCGGCATTCCGCTCGACGACACCGATCGCCACGGCTGGCTGCTCCTGCTCAAGCAGCGCATCGCCTATGCCGCCAGCCAGGGGAACGGCCTGGTGCTGTCCTGTTCTGCGCTCAAGCGCCGTTACCGCGACCTGCTGCGCGAAGGCGATCCCGACCTGTTCTTCCTGCACCTGCATGGCGACCGGGCACTCATCGCCGAACGCATGCAGGCCCGCTCCGATCACTTCATGCCGGTCGCGCTGCTCGACAGCCAGTTCCGCGACCTCGAAACCCTGCAGGCCGACGAATTCGGCCTGTGCGTCGATATCCGCAATCCGCCGGAAGTGCTGATCGAACAGGCGCTCCTGCATCTGCAGCACCATCCGTTCAAGGAGGAGAAATGAGACATCTTGTCCTGCGCGCCGAGCGCCTGGTCGAATGGCTGATGGGCCTTGCGCTCGCCATCATGGTGGTCCTGGTCTTCGGCAACGTGGTGCTGCGCTACGTGTTCAGTTCGGGCATCGCCTGGGCCGAGGAAATTTCGCGCCTCATGTTCGTCTGGCTGATCTTCCTCGGCGCCGTCCTGGCGCTGCGCCAGCATGCCCATCTCGGCATGGAGATGGTGCAGGCCAAGTTGCCGCCTTCCCTGCGCCGTGCCTGCGCGGTCGTGAGCCACCTGCTGATGCTTTACGGCCTCTGGCTGTTCCTCGACGGCAGCTGGACCCAGACAGTGATCGGCATGAACACCTATTCGACGGTGCTCGGCTATCCCACCGCGCTCATGGCCGGCTCCGGCCTGCTGTGCGCGGCATCGATGATGCTGATCGTCGGCGTGAACCTGTGGCGCATTCTCCGCAACGATTCTCGCGCCATGGTGCCGGGATCGACGATTGAAAACAACGCCCCGCCGCCGGCGGAGGCGCATGCCGTATCCGCCACACCTGCGGCGCACGGCCAGCTGCCGAGGGAGGTGTGACATGACGATGGGAATCTTCCTGGGCGCGCTGACGGTGCTGATGGGTCTCGGCATGCCGATCGCCTTCGCCCTGCTGCTGACCGGCGTGGTGCTGATGGTGCATCTCGATTTCTTCGATGCCCAGCTGGTCGCGCAAAACATGCTGTCCGGCGCCGACAACTTCCCGCTGATGGCGGTGCCGTTCTTCATTCTCGCCGGCGAACTGATGAACGCCGGCGGCATTTCTAAGCGCATCATCAACCTCGCGGTGAGCCTGGTCGGCCACATCCGCGGCGGCCTCGGCTATGTGGCCATCGGCGCTTCCGTGCTGCTGGCCAGCCTGTCGGGTTCGGCCATTGCCGACACCGCCGCGCTGGCCACGCTGCTGATCCCGATGATGCGCGACAACGGCTACCCGGTGCCCGAGAGCGCGGGCCTGATCGCCTCCGGCGGCATCATCGCGCCCATCATTCCGCCGTCGATGTCCTTCATCATTTTCGGCGTCGCCACCAATACCTCGATCAGCGCGCTGTTCCTGGCCGGCATCGTGCCCGGGCTGCTGATGGGCGCGGTACTGATCGCTGTCTGGGCCACGCTCACGCCGCGCATGAACGTCAAGGCGCAGCCGAAGGCAAGCTGGGCCGAGCGCAAGCATGCGCTGGTCGACGGCATCTGGGCGCTGCTGCTGCCGGTGATCATCATCGGCGGCTTGCGCGGCGGCCTGTTCACGCCGACCGAAGCGGCGGTGGTGGCAGCGGTGTATTCGCTGCTGGTCAGCGTGTTCATTTACCGCGAGGTGACGGTTAACATCCTCGGCAAGCTGCTGGTCGATGCCGCGCGCACCACCAGCATCGTGATGTTCCTGTGCGCCGGCGCGCTGGTGTCATCCTACATGGTCACGCTGGCCGACCTGCCGGCACAGCTGATCGACATGCTGCAGCCCTTGATGGACGATCCGCGCATCCTGATGGCGGCCATGATGCTGCTGCTGCTCGCAGTCGGCATCGTGATGGACCTGACGCCGACCATTCTTGTGATGGCGCCGGTGATGATGCCGATCGCGGTCAAGGCCGGCATCGACGCCACCTATTTCGGCGTGATGTTCGTGCTGGTCGGCACCATCGGCCTGATCACGCCGCCGGTATGCACCGTGCTCAACGTGGTATGCGGCGTCGCCAAGATTTCGATGGAGCGCGCCACCCGTGGCGTCTGGCCCTTCCTGATGGCCTACCTGTCGCTGCTCATCCTGTTCGTCGTTTTCCCCGGTATCGTCACGGTGCCGATGACCTGGTTCCGTTAATAACACTCATAGGAGACTTTCATGAAGAAGCTCATCAATGCGCTCGCCGTGGCGCTCGCCTTCACCGGCACGGCCGGCGCCTTCCACGCGGTGCACGCGGCAGACTACAAGCCTCGCATCATCCGCTTCGGCTATGGCCTCGCCGAGGACAGCAACCAGGGCCGCGCGGTCAAGCACTTCGCCGACGATCTCAGCAAGCGCACCGGCGGCAAGCTGAAAGCCAGGGGCTTCGCCAGCGCCAGCCTCGGCAGCGATACCCAGATGCAGAACGCGCTGATCGGCGGTGCCCAGGAAATGACGGTGGTATCCACCGCCACGCTGGTCGGCATCGTCAAGGACTTCGGCGTGTACGACCTGCCTTTCCTGTTCGCCAACGAGAAGGAAGCCGATGCCGTGCTCGACGGTCCGTTCGGACAGAAGCTCGCCGCCAAGCTGCAGGACAAGGGCCTGGTCGGACTGGTGTACTGGGAGAACGGCTTCCGCAACCTGACCAACACCAAGCGCCCGGTCGCGAAACTGGAAGACCTGCAAGGCATCAAGCTGCGCGTGATGCAGAACCCGGTGTACATCGACATGTTCAACAGCTTCGGCGCCAATGCGGTCCCGCTGCCATTCTCGGAACTGTTCACCGCGCTCGAAACCAAGACGGTCGATGGCCAGGAAAACCCGGTCAATACCATCCAGTCCAGCAAGTTCTATGAAGTGCAGAAATACCTGTCGCTGACGAAGCATGTTTACAGCCCGTGGATCGTCCTGGCCAGCAAGAAATGGTGGGATGGCCTGTCGGCCGACGAGAAAAAGGCGATCCAGGAGGCCGCAGTGTCATCACGCGACTTCGAGCGCAAGGACAGCCGCGAGGCAGCGGTCAAGGCGGTCGATTTCCTGAAGGAGAAGGGCATGCAGGTGACCGTGGTCAGCGATGCCGAACTGGCACGCATGCGCGAAAAGGCCAAGCCGGCCTTCGACAAGTTCGCGGCCGACGGCGGCGCCGAAGTGATCAAGGATCTGCAGGCAGCGATTGCGGTGGTCCGCAAGTAATCCAAGCTAACACCAGCGGAAAGCAGCGAGGCCGTCCCGGTGCAATACCGGTGCGGCCTTTTTCATTTACTGCTTGACGAAGACCAGGTCCCACACGCCGTGGCCGAGCTTGATGCCGCGGTTCTCGAACTTCGTCACCGGCCGGTAGTCCGGCCTTGGCGCATAGCCTTCGGCGGTATTCTTCAGCGCCGGCTCGCCGCCCAGCACCTCCAGCATCTGTTCCGCATATTCCTGCCAATCGGTCGCGCAATGCAGGTATCCGCCCGGCGCCAGGCGCGACGCGAGCAGCTGCACGAACGCCGGCTGGATCAGGCGGCGCTTGTTATGCCGCGCCTTGTGCCACGGGTCGGGAAAGAAAACATGCACGCCCGCCAGGGAATCCGGCTTCACCATGTGCGTCACCACCTCGAAGGCATCATGCTGGATCACGCGCAGATTCCGCAAATCCTGTTCGCCGATCAGCTTGAGCAGGCTGCCCACACCCGGCGTATGCACTTCCACGCCGACAAAATTCTTGTCCGGCATGCCGGCCGCGATCTTCGCCGTGGTATCGCCCATGCCGAAACCGATCTCGAGGATGGTCGGCGCACTGCGGCCGAAGGCCTGGTCGAAATCGAAAGCCTGCTTCACATAGGGAATGCAGAACTGCGGGCCAAGGGTGTCGATGGCGCGCGCCTGCGCGATGGACAGGCGTCCGGCGCGGGTCACGAAACTGCGGATGCGATGCTCGGTTGGGTCATACAGCATTTGGCGTGCGCTGCCGTTGCCGGCGCCGTGGTCACCTTGGTCGCGTTGTTCGCTTGGTTCGCTCTGATCGGATGGGTTTTCAGACATGCTCGGATTGAAAAAATGCAAATAAAAATGGCACCCGCCGGTGCCATGCGTTTCGATACTGGAGCGGGTGAAGGGAATCGAACCCTCGTCGTAAGCTTGGGAAGCTTCTGCTCTACCATTGAGCTACACCCGCGACAGGCGTGATTTTACGCGGGATGGCAAGACGAGGGAATGACCATCCCACCAGGAAATTGCATCTCAGGCATAAGCAAACCGCAAAACCGATTTCCTGCGGCGAACTTCTGCCCCGCTACGGCGACGGAATACCGGTGTTCGAACTGTTGCGCATGTCCATCAGTGTTGCATTGCTTGCAACGAAACAACATTTCTATATGTTAGTATTGATGCAACATTTTTATTGCATTTCGGTTATTTATTTGCATGCGCGGACGTCTCCAAATCATCGTGCAGCAACGCAATACCGTCGGAGAATACATGTCGCTCAAGCCCAACATCGCCAAAGCCGCCGAAGTCCTGCACATCGCCGGCCACCCGCTGCACGGCCACGCCATCCGCGACTTCGCCACACCCGCCACGCCGTTCTTCCCCACCTTCGCCTCCACCGAACAGG
>NZ_JAWIIV010000042.1:0-47668 GCF_035916955.1 Noviherbaspirillum album
GCCGCCTTCGTAGTGGGCACGAAGGATGTTGCGGCCGATACGGCCATAGCCGTTGATTGCGACACGAATTGTCATGGTTTTCTCCTGAATGAAAAAGCACGGTAATCATTCAGCCCTCTCCCGCGCAGCAAGCCTGCATGCGGGAGAGGCGCTGGAAATTCTTAAGCCTTAAGCCAACACCGACTTCACCTTGGCCACGACATTGTCGGTCGTGAAGCCGAAGTGCTTGAACAGCACGCCCGCCGGAGCGGATTCGCCAAAGCTGTCGATGCCGACCACGGCGCCTTCGAGTCCGACGTACTTGTACCAGAAGTCCGTCACGCCGGCCTCGATCGCCACGCGCGGCAAGCCCTTCGGCAGCACGCTGGCCTTGTAGGCCGCATCCTGGCGGTCGAACACATCGGTGCTAGGCATGGACACCACGCGCACCGCGATGCCCTGCTTGGCCAGTTCGTCGGCCGATTTGACGGCCAGCTCGATTTCAGAGCCGGTTGCGATCAGCACCGCCTTGGCGTCGGCCGCATCGCGCAGCACGTACGCGCCACGCTGGATGTCGGCGATCTGCTGCGCGCTTCGCTCCATGAACGGCAGGTTCTGGCGCGAGAAGATCAGCGTGCTCGGACCGTTGCGGCGCTTGACCGCCTCGCGCCATGCAATCGCCGATTCCACGGTATCGCACGGACGCCAGTTGTCCAGGTTCGGGATCAGGCGCAGGCTGGAGATGTGCTCGACCGACTGGTGGGTCGGGCCGTCTTCGCCCAGGCCGATCGAATCGTGCGTGAACACGAACAGCGAACGGATCTTCATCAGTGCCGCCATGCGGATCGCATTGCGGCTGTAATCGGAAAACGTCAGGAAGGTCGCGCCGAACGGCAGATAGCCGCCGTGCAGTGCGATGCCGTTCATGATCGCGCTCATGCCGAACTCGCGCACACCGTAATTGATGTGGTTGCCCGGCTGCTCGCTGCGTACCGCCACGCTTTCCTTCCAGTTGGTCAGGTTGGAACCGGTCAGGTCAGCCGAACCGCCGAGGAATTCCGGCAGCACCGGTGCCAATGCCTGGATCGCGTTCTGGCTGGCCTTGCGGGTTGCGATGGTTTCCTTCTTCTCCACGCAGCTGGCAATGTAGGCGTCCATCGCGGCATCGAGGTTGCCGGGCAGCTCGCCTTTCATGCGGCGCTGCAGCTCGCCTGCCTGTTGCGGATAGCGCTCGTCATAAGCCTTGAACAATGCATTCCATTCGTTTTCCAGTGCCTGGCCTGCAGCTTTCGCATCCCATGCCGCATACACATCGGCGGGGATTTCGAAAGGCGCGTGCGACCATGAAATTGCATCGCGCGTCGCGGCGATTTCCTTGTCGCCGAGAGCCGCGCCGTGCACCTTGTCGCTGCCCTGCATATTAGGCGCGCCTTTGCCTATGACTGTCTTGCAGCAGATCAAGGTTGGTTTATCGGAAGTTTTCGCCTGCGCAATCGCGGCGTCGACGGCGTTCACATCGTGGCCATCGACGTCAGGGATGACGTTCCAGCCGTAGGCTTCGAAGCGCTTGGGCGTGTCGTCGGTGAACCAGCCGTCGACCTTGCCGTCAATGGAGATGCCATTGTCGTCATAGAGCGCGATCAGCTTGTTCAGGCGCAGCGTGCCTGCCAGCGAGCAGGCTTCGTGCGAAATGCCTTCCATCAGGCAGCCGTCGCCCATGAAGACGTAGGTGTAGTGGTCGACGATGTCGAAGCCGGGCTTGTTGAATTCGGCGGCCAGCAGCTTCTCGGCGAGCGCCATGCCGACGGCGTTGGTGATGCCCTGGCCGAGCGGCCCGGTGCTGGTTTCAACGCCTTCGGTGATTTCGTATTCCGGATGACCGGGCGTCTTGGAATGCAGCTGGCGGAAATTCTTGATCTCGTCCATCGACAGCCTGTAGCCGCTCAGGTGCAGCAATGCATATTGCAGCATCGAGCCATGGCCGTTGGAAACGACGAAGCGGTCGCGGTTGATCCAGCGCGGGTTGACCGGATTGTGGCGATGGTGCCTTGCCCACAGGGCAACGGCGATTTCTGCCATGCCCATCGGCATGCCGGGGTGGCCGGAATTTGCCTTTTGTACTGCGTCCATCGCCAGTGCGCGGATCGCATTGGCCATCTTGTCGGTGGGGAGAGTGGAAGTCATGTCAAATCAAGGTATGTGGCGGATCTTGGAGCGGCTTGCGGTGCGCGGCGATGGTTTCGGACCATTTCTGCGCAGGATGGTGCAAAGCCCGTTATTTTACCAGACTGAGTCTGCCGCCATTAAAATCGGGGCATCATGTTTTGCCAATCAAGAACGCCGGGCTGGATCCATCACGGAGTCTGGATTAAAGATTGACAACATATCTACTGAAAGCTGCCGATTGCCCATCGCATGCCGCATTGATCGGAAGGCAAAGATATCCGAAGGCATGGAAAACCGAAAAAAGTAAGAACAATGTGAAACTACGATCCGGCTGGGCTCTTCCAGGCTTGCCAGTTCAACATCATTCAGCGTCATTCAACCTCCCGACCATGCCTAGATTCTTCCTCCAGCAACCACTCGCCATCGGCGGACTAGTTTCGCTTCCCGATTCAATTACCCATCATATACATGTGCTCCGGATGGCCATCGGCGACATGGTCACCCTGTTCAACGGCGAGGGCGGAGAATATACGGCGACTCTCGCCAGCATTGAAAAGCGCAGGGCTGTCGCGGAAGTCAAGACTTTCTCGCCGCGCGAATCCGAGCTGCCGTATGCAATCACGCTTGCGCAGGGCTTGCCTGAGGGGTCGAAAATGGACTGGATCATGGAAAAAGCCGTAGAACTCGGCGCGACCACGATCCAGCCGCTCGCCGCCCAGCGTTCGGTCGTGCGCCTGAGCGCCGAACGCGCCGAAAAAAAGCTGCAGCACTGGCGCGGCATCATCGAGGCCGCCGCCGAACAATGCGGTCGCAACCGCCTTCCCCATGTCTGCGAACCGGTGCAGTTCGGCGACTGGATAGGCCGGCAGGATTTGCACCGCCGCATCCTGCTGACGCCGCGCGCCGAACAGTCATTGTCCGATTGGGCAAGGCACCACCCGCCACAGGCCGTTACAGTGATGATCGGCCCCGAGGGCGGCTTCACCGAACAGGAGGAAAGCGCCGCTGCGAATCACGGCGTGCTGCTGTTGTCGATCGGGAAACGGGTATTACGCACCGAAACCGCCGGGCTGGCAGCCTTGGCCGGCATCAATGCGGTGTGGGGAGAATTTTAAGCTTGCGCAAACGTACTGACGTCGTACTTGCAGTGCATTTGGGCGTAAATTTTTAGTGTTTCAAGGGAACTTTTCGAGCCTTGAATGGAGATCAAACTTTGCTTCGATTGCCGCGCGCAAATATCCGGTTTGCCCTAAGGTGACTGCTTTATTCAATCCGCATCTGGAGGCACCCATGGGACTGCTCGACAAGGCATTCGACATGCTCGGAGACAATCATCTGCCGTTGATGGATTCGCGCACGCGACTCCTTCAGGCCGCGCTGGCGCTGATCGCCAACAATGGCCAGACCGGCGGTCTGCATGGGCTGGTCGAGAAATTCCAGGAGGCCGGCATGGGCAACGTGATCCGGTCCTGGATCGGTTCCGGCCCGAATGTCGCGCTTACGACAACCCAGATGGAACAGGTGCTGGGCGAGGGCCATCTGCAGCAGATTGCCGAGGAAACCGGCTACACCGAACATGAGGCGGCCGAACACCTGAGCGAAATGCTGCCCGACCTGATCGACCAGCTCACGCCTTCCGGACAGGTGCCCCAGGGCGGCGTCGGCAACATGAGCGCGCTGCTCGATCATTTCATGGGCGGTTATCATTAAGTTGTCGCCTGTCTGCGATACGATCGGGCAAGACGCTTGAATATCCGCGACAATGGCGCCATGCAATGGTTAAAAAATCTTCTCTTCCGGGATAAGCCCAGCATTCCCGATACACTCTGGCAGGCGTGCGTCGCGCGCCTGCCGTTCCTGGACCGCCTTGACGACGCCGATCTGGCGCGTCTCAAGGCACTGTGCGAGGACCTGCTTCATCGCAAGACCGTTACCGGGGCGGGCGGCTTCCTGCTGTCGGACGAAATCGCAGTCATTATCGCCGCCCAGGCCTGCCTTCCCGTCCTCAACCTCAGCCTCGACCTGTACGACGACATGGCGGGGATCATTGTCTATCCCGATGCCTTCATTATTCCCCAGACCGAGGTCGATGAAGCCGGCGTAGTGCATGAATGGCAGGAACCGGTGTCCGGGGAAGCCATCGATGCGGGCGGCGCCGTCGTGCTGTCATGGGAAGATGCGGAAGACGTGGAGGTGCCGGGCTACAACGTGGTCATCCACGAATTTGCGCACAAGATCGACATGACTACCGGCGTGCCCAACGGCTACCCGCCGTTTTTCCCGGACTGGCATCAGAACCTGGACGCCACCGAATGGCGCGATGTGTTCAGCAGCGCCTACGAGGATTTCCACGAACACGTGGAACTGCTGGAATCCCGCCTGCCCGAGGATTTCGACGACACCATCGATGCCCATGCCGCCTACTACGACGAACTGGCCGCCGACCTTCCGCTGGATCCCTATGCGGCAAGGCATCCGGCCGAATTCTTCGCGGTGGCGTCGGAGGCGTTCTTCGTGCATCCCGAGCCGCTTGCCCTCGCCTACCCCGATGTTTTCCGCCTGCTCAAGGCCTATTACCGGCAGGACCCGCTTGCCGATACCGGGCGCACCCGGCCGCAGGAGCGCTACCTGCATTGACATTTTGTCATGCCACCGAGGCTTGCGAAGCGGAAAAGACCGGGAAAGCGCTTATAATCACCGGTTTTGCACCAGAGATCTCCGGCCATCCCAATGAAGGTATTTCGCGGACTTCCCAACGCCGAATCGCGTGCGCCCTGTGCGCTGACGATCGGCAACTTCGACGGCGTGCATCGCGGCCACCAGGCCCTGCTGTCGCACGTGCGCGAAGCGGCGGCGCGGCTTGGCGTCGAGGCAGCGGTCATGACCTTCGAACCGCATCCGCGCGAATTCTTTGCGCGCCTCGCCGGCGACCTGTCGCGCGCGCCGGCCCGCATCGCCAACCTGCGCGACAAGCTGCAGTCGCTGTCCAATGCCGGCATCGACCGCGTGATCGTCGAGCACTTCAATGCCCATTTCGCATCCATGTCGCCGGAGGACTTCGTCGAGAAGGTGCTGGTCGAGGGCCTGCACGTGAAATGGCTGATGGTGGGCGAGGATTTCTGCTATGGCACCAGGCGCGCCGGCAATGTTGCCAGCCTGATCGAGGCCGGCAAAAAGTACGGCTTCCATGTGGAAGCGATGCCGGCGGTCACCAATGACGGCGTGCGCATTTCATCGTCGGCAGTGCGCGCCGCGCTCGCGGCTAGCGATTTTCCGCTCGCCGCCACGCTGCTCGGCCATCCCTACGCAATATCCGGCCATGTCATCCACGGCAAGAAGCTCGGGCGCACCATCGGCTTTCCGACCATGAACCTGCGCATCGCCCACAAGCGGCCCGCGCTGTCAGGCATCTTCGTCGTGCAGGTGCACGGACTGGCGGCGCATCCGTTGCCCGGCGTGGCCAGCCTCGGCGTGCGTCCCACCGTCGAGGACGGCGGGCGCGTGCTGCTGGAAACCTACCTGTTCGACTATGCCGAGCAATGCTACGGAAAGATCGTCCGCGTCGAATTTCTCAAGAAGCTGCGCGACGAAGAAAAATATGTCGATCTCCCCACGCTGACCGCCGCCATCGAAAGCGACGTGCAGCAGGCGCGCCAGTTCTTCAAGGAACGCGAAACGCTCGCGGTCTCCGCCACCGACCGAATTTGACGATCAGACGCGCGGCCGCATCCGTTTGATCCACAGAATTTTTACCATTGAAACCATCATGTCCGAGCAAAAAAACAAGTATCCGGTCAACCTGACCGAAACCGCCTTTCCGATGCGTGGCGACCTCGCCAAGCGCGAACCGAAATGGGTCAAGGAATGGCAGGACAAGAAGATCTACCAGCGCATTCGCAAGGCCTCCAAGGGACGTCCCAAGTTCATCCTGCACGACGGACCGCCGTATGCGAACGGCGACATCCATATCGGCCATGCGGTCAACAAGATCCTCAAGGACATGATCGTCAAGGCCCGCAACATGGCTGGTTTCGATGCGCAGTACGTGCCTGGCTGGGATTGCCACGGCATGCCGATCGAAATCCAGATCGAGAAGCAGTTCGGCAAGAACCTGCCGACCGCAGAGGTGCTGGCCAAGTCCCGCGCCTATGCGTCGGAACAGATCGAGCGCCAGAAGAAGGACTTCATCCGCCTCGGCGTACTGGGCGAGTGGGACAACCCCTACAAGACCATGAACTTCGGCAACGAGGCCGACGAAATCCGCGCGCTCGGCACCATTCTCGACAAGGGCTTCGTCTACCGCGGCCTGAAACCGGTGAACTGGTGCTTCGACTGCGGCTCGGCGCTGGCCGAGGCGGAAGTGGAATACCAGGACAAGCGCGACCCCGAGATCTACGTCGGCTTTCCCGCCGCTGACCGCGATGCGCTGGCAAAGGCGTTCGGGCTGGCCAACCTGCCCGCCGACCCGGTCTATGCCGTCATCTGGACCACGACGCCGTGGACCATTCCGTCGAACCAGGCACTGAACGTCCATCCCGAATTCAGCTACCGCCTGCTCAGGATCGAAGCTGGCAAGCATCATGGCAAGCACGTGATCATCGCAGCCGACCTGGTCGACGCCTTCCTGAAGGATATCGCCGAAAAGGGGACTGACAAGGGGGCCGACAAGGAAGCCGCAGCCGGCGCGACCGTCACCGCCGCCGTGCTCGGTGAAACGACCGGCGCCAAGCTCGCGCATGTCCGCTTCAGGCATCCGTTCGCCGATCTCGATCCGGCCTACAACCGCTTCTCGCCGGTCTTCCTCGGGGAATACGTGACGCTCGATGCCGGTACCGGCATCGTTCACTCCGCGCCGGCCTACGGCGTGGAAGACTTCCTGTCGTGCAAGGCGCACGGCATGCGCGACGATGAAATCCTCAACCCGGTCATGGGTGACGGCAAGTATGCGTCCTGGCTGCCGTTCTTCGGCGGCATGGGCATCTGGGATGCGTCCAAGCCGATCTGTGAAAAGCTGGACGAAGTCGGCGCGCTGTTCGGTTTCGGCATCAAGCCCCACAGCTACATGCACTGCTGGCGCCACAAGACGCCGATCATCTACCGCGCGACCTCCCAGTGGTTCGCCGGCATGGACAGCGTTCCGAAGAACGGCGGCCCCACGCTGCGCGAAACCGCGCTCGCCGGCATCGAAGCCACCGCCTTCTTCCCGAGCTGGGGCAAGGCGCGCCTGCACGGCATGATCGCCAACCGGCCCGACTGGACCCTCTCGCGCCAGCGCCAGTGGGGCGTGCCGATGGCCTTCTTCGTGCACAAGGAGACCGGCGAACTGCATCCGCGCACGCCGGAGCTGCTGGAGGAAGTGGCCAGGCGCGTCGCCGAACAGGGCATCGAAGCCTGGCAGGCGCTCGACCCGAAGGAATTGCTCGGCGCCGATGCCGACATGTATGTGAAGAACAAGGATACGCTCGACGTCTGGTTCGATTCCGGGACGACGCACCAGACCGTGCTGCGCGGCTCGCATGCGGAACAGTCGCAGTTTCCCGCCGACCTCTACCTCGAAGGCTCCGACCAGCACCGCGGCTGGTTCCACTCCTCGCTGCTGACGTCGTCGATGATCAACGGCCAGCCGCCCTACAAGGCACTACTGACGCACGGCTTCGTGGTCGACGGCGAAGGCAAGAAGATGTCCAAGTCCAAGGGCAACGTGGTGGCGCCGCAGAAGGTGTCCGACACGCTGGGCGCGGAAATCCTGCGCTTGTGGGTGGCGTCAACCGACTACTCCGGCGAGCTGTCGATTTCCGACGAGATCCTCAAGCGCGTGGTGGAAGCCTATCGCCGCATCCGCAACACCCTGCGCTTCCTGCTGGCCAACACTTCCGACTTCGACCCGAAGAAGGATGCGGTGCCGGTGGCCGAGATGCTCGAGATCGACCGCTATGCAATCGCCCGCATGGCCGAGCTGCAGGCGGAGCTGCTGCAGCATTATGAAGTGTACGAATTCCATCCCGTGGTGGCCAAGCTGCAGGGCTATTGCTCGGAAGACCTCGGCGGCTTCTATCTCGATATCCTGAAGGACCGCCTGTACACCGGCGGCACCACCTCAGCTGCGAGGCGTTCCGCGCAGACTGCGATCTGGCACATCAGTCAGGCCTTGCTGCGCGTGATGGCGCCGATCCTGTCGTTCACCTCCGAAGAGGCATGGGCGGTATTCGCCGGTCCGGAAGGCTATGCGGAGAGCGACGAAACCATTTTCACCCAAACCTACTATGCCCTGCCCCAGATTGCCGACGCGGCAAGCCTGCTGGCGCGCTTTGCCGCGCTGCGCGAGGTGCGCACCTCGGTGACCAAGCAGCTCGAGGAAGTGCGGGCCGCCGGCGGCATCGGCTCCTCGCTGCAGGCGGAAATCGAGATCAAGGCCAGCGGCGACAAGTTCGCGCTGCTCAACAGCCTCGGCGACGACCTTAAGTTCGTTTTCATCACGTCGCAAGCAAAGGTGACGAGGGTCGGCAGCGAGGCCGAGGAAGGCGTCGTCGTCACGCCGTCGGCTCACCAGAAATGCGAGCGCTGCTGGCATTACCGGGCCGATGTGAGCGCGCATGCCGAACATCCCGGCATCTGCGGCCGCTGCGTCAGCAACCTGTTCGGCAAGGGAGAGCCGCGCAAGGCCGCCTGATGCGGCGCACCGCCCCGCGGAGAGACGCCTGCCGCATCGAGCGGCTCTCCCTGGAAATCATGCATGGCCACACGTTCAATCGGTCCGCACGGCGTGCGGACCGCAACTCTTCGCAACCAATATGGCATCCAAACAAAAGAGCTTCAAGACCCTTTCCTCGAGCCCGCGGACCAGCATCGCGCCCTGGCTCGGCATTGCTGCCATCATCATCCTGATCGACCAGATCACCAAGATCACGGTCAACAAGATGCTCGTATTCGGGGAATCGCGTCCCGTCACTTCCTTTTTCAATCTGGTGCTGGCCTATAACAAGGGCGCGGCCTTCAGCTTCCTCGCCAGCGAATCCGGCTGGCAGCGCTATTTCTTCACCGGCATCGCGATCGCCGCCGCCATCTTCATCGTTTACCTGCTCAAGCGACATGCAGGGCAGCGGCTGTTCTGCTGGGCGCTGGCATTGATCCTCGGCGGCGCTATCGGCAACCTGATCGACCGGGTGCTCTACGGCCATGTGATCGACTTCCTCGACTTCTACATTCCCAATTCCAGCCTGCCGCACTGGCCGGCGTTCAATGTGGCGGACATGGCGATCGTCGGCGGTGCCGCCCTGTTCATCGTGGATGAGTTGCGGCGGGTCGGCAAGTAGGCGGTTGACTACGCTGCTAAACTTGCCTGTTCGGAACCGACTTCAGAAAGCAACGCATGGACCTCGCCGGTAAAAAGATCGTTCTAGGCCTCACAGGAGGCGTCGCCTGTTACAAAGCCGCCGAACTCACGCGCGGCCTGAGCAAGGCTGGCGCCGAGGTGCAGGTGGTCATGACGAATGCGGCCACCCATTTCATCACGCCGGTGACCATGCAGGCCCTGTCGGGCCGCACGGTACATACCGATCAGTGGGATGCGCGCATTGCCAACAACATGCCGCATATCGACCTGACGCGCGATGCCGACGCCATCGTCATCGCGCCCTGCTCGGCCGATTTCATGTTCAAGCTGGCGCATGGTGCCTGCGACGATCTGCTGTCGACGCTGTGCGTGGCGCGCCCGATGACAGTACCGCTGATGATCGCGCCGGCGATGAATGTCGAAATGTGGCAGAACCCGGCTACCCAGCGCAACGTCGCCCAGCTGCGCGCCGACGGCATCGCACTGCTCGGACCGGATGCAGGCGAGCAGGCCTGCGGCGAAACGGGAATGGGCCGCATGCTGGAACCGGAACAGCTGATCGAGGAAATCATCGCTTCGTTTCAGTCCAAAGTCCTCGCCGGCAAGCGCGTGCTGCTGACCGCCGGTCCGACCTTTGAGCCCATCGATCCGGTGCGCGGCATCACCAATCTTTCCTCCGGCAAGATGGGTTACGCGATCGCCCGCGCCGCGCGCGAAGCCGGCGCGGAAGTGACGCTCGTCTCCGGTCCCACCGCGCTCGACACGCCCTACGGCGTTCACCGCATCAACGTGCAGACCGCGCAGCAGATGCATGACGTGGTACTGTCGCGCGTCGGCGGACAGGATGTCTTCATTGCCGTGGCCGCCGTGGCGGACTGGCGCGTCGCCAATGCCAGCGGGCAGAAGCTGAAGAAGAACGGCGCCGGCGACGTGCCCCGGCTCGACTTCGCACAGAACCCGGACATCCTTGCCGCCGTCGCCGCACTGCCAGGCAGGCCCTATTGCGTCGGCTTCGCCGCCGAGTCGGAAAAGCTGCTGGAGTACGGCGAGGAGAAGCGCAAGCGCAAGGGCATTCCTCTCCTCGTCGGCAACATCGGCCACCAGACCTTCGGCAAGGATGAAAACGAGCTCGTGCTGTTCGACGATGCCGGACATCAGCGCCTGCCGCGCGCCGACAAGCGCATGCTCGGCCGGCTGCTCGTCGGCGAGATCGCGCGCCGCCTCGGATAGGAGCCTGGACAGGCTCCAGTAAACCTAGCTGTATCTTTTTGTAATGAACGGCGCGAGCGCCGAATGCCTACACTTATTCTTACATTTCATGAAAACCATTGACGTCAAGATTCTAGACCCCCGGATGAAGGAACAACTGCCCGCCTATGCAACGCCGGGCAGCGCCGGCCTCGACCTGCGTGCCTGCATCGATGCGCCGCTCACCATCAAGGCGGGCGAGACTCACCTGGTACCGACCGGACTGGCAATCCATATCGCCGATCCCGCTTATGCGGCGATGATCCTGCCTCGCAGCGGCATGGGCCACAAGCACGGCATCGTACTCGGCAACCTGGTTGGCCTGATCGATTCCGATTACCAGGGCCAGTTGATGGTGTCGACATGGAACCGCGGGCAGAACGATTTCACGCTGAATCCGATGGAACGGCTGGCGCAGCTCGTGATCGTGCCGGTCCTGCAGGTCGGCTTCAACGTGGTCGAAGAATTCGGCGACAGCGAACGCGGCATCGGCGGTTTCGGCAGTACCGGCAAACACTAAGGGAGAATCATTGATGCATTCAGCCAAGCGGCCGATCCGCCTGCTTTCATTACCCATGCTGTCCGCCGCCGGCAAGCACCTTGCACTTGTGCCTGCCGCCTTATTGCTGGCCGCCTGCGCGACCACCACGACCAGCACCACGGAACCCGGTGCGGCGTCGCGTCCTGCGGAGCAGGTGGCACGGCCTGCCGTTCCGGCAGCACCTACACCGGAAGAGTTGACGCTGAAGTCGCTGGTGGCGCTGCAGGACCGGCTGTACCGCGTTGCGGCACCCCTGATCATCAGCAATCCGGAGCTGTGCAAGGCTAACGCACGCAATCTGCTTGGCTTTACCGCAAAGAACCGGTACTCATATTCGCAGGACTATGTCAGTGCCGCGCAAACAGCACTTGGCCTGGGCGACCAGCTTCAGATCATGGGCGTGCTTGAGGGCAGCGGTGCCTCGCGCGCCGGCGTGCGCCCCGGCGACAGCATCCTGGCGGTTGAAGGACAGCGCCTGCCGGAAGGGCAGAATGCCGAGCGCCAGGCCGCCGGCATCCTCGCTCCGATCGTGACCAAGCGCTCCAGCGTCAAGCTGTCGCTGGTGCGCGAGGGCTCGGAAATCGAGGTAACCGTACCACTCACGTTCGCCTGCGCCTACGGCTTCGAACTCGGCAACACCGACATCGTCAATGCTTACTCGGACGGACATCGAGTGCTGGTCACGCGCGGCATGATGAATTTCGCTCGCACCGACGACGAGCTTGCCTACGTGATCGCAAGGGAAATGGCGCACAATGCACTGGCCCATCCGGCGCGGCAGCGCACCAGCGCCACCATCGGCGGCGTGATCGACAACCTGACCCGCATCCGCCCCGACATGAGCATGATGACCGGGCTCGCCGGCATCAAGCCGATGCCGCAGTCCCAGGATGCGATGGCGGACAAGCTCGCGATCTACATGCTGGCGCGCGCCAATTACAAGGTCGACGGTGTCGTGCCGTTCTGGCGCCGGCTTGCGGCGCAGTATCCACCGAGCATGCTGAACGCGTACACGGCGCTGCATCCTTCGACCAACTATCGCGTCACGATTATTGAACGCACATTGAAGGACGTGCGCGCCAAGCAGGCGGCGAAGAAGCCGATCATGCCCTGATACCAATCCCAAGCCATTCCATGACATGAGATCGCATCTTTTCCCGCCTGGCGGCCTTGCCAGTCGAAAGAATCCATCGATCTCATCTGTCATGTCTGACTTAAGATTGGAATTAAGGCCTGCCAAGATTTTGGTGTGTGGCAAGCACTTTATCCACTTCCCCGCCAGTCAATAAAAATAGAAAGCTTTCCAGCTGCAACACGGTATTTTCCCAACCTCAATGACGTTGGGAAAATACCTATCCCAACGCCTGCAGATACAGGCGCAAATCATTTACCGGTGAAGTTGGTAAGCCATCGTAGATTATCTTCGAGTTGCCAAGCCTCTCCTCCCGATTGCCATGCGGGCTGAAGGGTGTCTTCGCTACTCGCGCATCCAGCGGAGCGCATGTAGCAGTGGTCGGCCAAGCCGCTGCTCATCCGTATTTGCTGCACCATATGCCAGCCACTTCCGTTAGGATTGACACACCCATTTGCCGTGAGACCGCAATTGAGACCTGTCACTTCCTGCATTTGGCTACGGACCGTAAGTTGATTCCCCCCCATGAATTCGTCAGCCTCCCCGTTGACGATGCGCAGGCGGTCGGCAGGCAGTACATGGTTGCCATTGGCCATACACTGTCGCAAGTCTGTGGAAGCATATTGCACTCCGGTTCCAAGCCCATAGGCCGCCTGTACGCGGGCATCGTAGTTCTTCGCCAGTACTGCCATGATGGAGCCCTGACTGAAGCCACCAACAACCAAGCCCTTACGGCAATCTGCCCCCTTGCGGGAACAGATTTGAGTAATTGCGCTTGCTGCGTTATCAGGGTCGAAGATGCACTTTGACTTCGAGCCAATGACATCGCAACTACCAAAAGCGGAATTACCGTATTCCACAGTCGCGGCGACATAACCTTTTGCCGCCATTCTTTTTACCGCCTCAAGAGCGGATGCATTAGTAAAATTTTCCCATGTTCCAACCATATATACAAAGACCGGATGCTTGCCTGGTGCTGTAGGCTCCATTCCAACTATGTTGTAGGTGCTGGAGCACTCCCCCCCAGATGGACTGGCTCCGTTATAGGTCATTGTAAAATTCGTCTGAGCCCACGCAGCGGCACTTAAGAGCATGCCACTACAAAGTACACCCGCCTTTTTTAAAAACTGCATCGCGCCTTGTCTCATCTCTGTCCTCGTCTTGTTTGAAAAATCGTCATCGGCCTATGAAAACGAAGGCTGTGACGTACAACATATTGCAAACTGCATGCCGAAGATAAAACCTTGACCATTTGTGCGGCAATGATGAAAGACGGGCTCTTGGATTTTTATCAAAGGCCGGGACGGATGTTTCGCACAATGGAATTGGGAGTCCAGTTCCTTTAACATCATTCGTGCGCGTGTACTTCCCCTAAATTCTTTTCAGAAGTTTCCACTGCTACCCAGTGATCGGCAATGAATAAGGACCTAATGTCGCAATGGGTTCACATGGCCTGCAATCTTGCTTGAGTACTGCGCACACCAACATGTCCGGAACCTGCGTTCCATCCGGTTGTACGTACTCCTTTTCAACGAGGTTGAAAATTGTGTAGCGAAACGCTTGGATGACCGCCATGGCGTCTACCTGCGCGTGCTCGGGCGCAGCCATATCTCGCATCGAATACAAGCTCCCAGTAATTCCTGCTTCATACGCCCCGAAATTCGCAAATAGGCTGGGTTCGTATCTTCACTTATTCAGCCCCACGCCTTGCTTTTTATTTGCTCAAAATGCAATCGGCGCCTGCTTTCTTCCCATAATCATAGATGTTGCGATACAGAAATACTTGTTAAAATGGGATATTCAGAAAATGAATTCCCGTGCAAGACGCATTAGGAGAAACCAGTGTTAGGCACCAAAGGCGCTTTTTCCATCGCAGCACTTCTGTGCTTTGTGATGATACTGGTGGTGTACTCCGTAAAAGATAGCCGAGTGCCCGGCGTTCGTACACTTCTTGTCGCAAACCTACTTGGATTGGGGGCGAACTTCCTCTACGGCTTTGGGAGAAGCTTGCATCCTTTTGTGGCGTACGAAGTTGCAAACACGCTTTACATAGCTGCGTCGTTAGCAACCCTTGTCACCTTCCGTAGATTCTTCAATCGCCCTCCGCTTACTATTTTTCTGGTCTGTGTTCTAGCAATATTCCTGGTGCTGATTTCCACCTTCCATTACGGTTTTAATTCGTACACCGCACGCCTGGTCACCGTCTCGACTTATCAAGCGAGTATTGGACTTGCAATAGCAATCACCATCTTCAATGCACGTGATACGTGGTCTTCAGCGAAATATCCATTTATTTTTTCTTTAAGCGCAGCTTGCGTGATCTTCTGCGGACATACCTATCGAGTTGCGCAACAGTTCTTGCGGTCGGATGCCCCTCGTACGCTCCATGACGCGACTGAGTGGAATGTCCTTCTTATCGCTGTAGGAGCGTTCACATTCCCGATACTCACCTTGGGAGGACTGCTGATAGTTCATCGAAAGATGATGTCTGCTGCGGAATACGCGGCCAATCATGACTTTCTTACCGGAGCATGGTCAAGGCGCGCATTCTTTGAAATCGGTGAACGTGAATTAACTTTGGCAGACCGGAAAAACCGCAAGCTGTCCGTCATGGTCCTGGACTTGGACAACATGAAGGCTATAAACGACACTTTTGGGCATGCATCCGGAGATGAAGCCCTGACATGTTTTGTTAAAAACGTCACAGAACGTCTTCGAGCGTCCGACTATCTCGGCCGGTTCGGGGGTGATGAATTCGTCGTTCTTATGCCTGAGACGGACTTGCCTACTGCGATTTCAGTTGCAAATCGGCTTCTTTGCCAAATCGGCAAATCCGAAGACAAGACATCTCAAAACGGAGGTACTACCCGCCACCCCAGTTTTAGTGTTGGCGTCGCATGTCGGCTCCCGCGTGAAAGCTTTCAATCATTGCTGAAGCGCGCCGATGTCGCCTTATATAAAGCAAAAATCGAAGGTCGTAGTCAAGTTGTGGCTTCTGAAGAACCACTCTTAATTAGTTGACCGCTCAAGGCTTATGAACGTCACACGGCTCCGTCCGTTGCTTCATACAGGACTAAGCAGAACACCGTCACTTTCCATGTAAAAGAGGCCGTGACAGAGACATGCGCCATTACATGCTTCTGATTCCAGCATCCATTCCTGCGCTTATGAAGAGATCAGGCAAGACGTTGAAAATCCTTCTTGACAGTACTCGAGGCAAGAACCTGGCGAATTCGTTTTGCTAATTGCTCCCGGTTGTATGGCTTACTCAAGAGCTGAACACCTTTTTCGAGTTGACCACCGCTGACCAAGGCATTTCTTGTATAACCCGATGTAAAAAGGACAGCCAAGTCGGGTATGAGCACTTTGCCCTCCTGTGCCAACATGGGGCTTGATATCGGCCCGGGCATAACCACGTCGGTAAAAAGCAGGTCAACATGCTTGCCGCTACGTAGTCTATCGAGTCCGCTTTCCCCGTCGTGGGCTTCAATTACTTCATATCCTAAGTCCGACAAGAGCCCGACAACTGTTGCCCGAACTTCGGCATCGTCTTCGACGACCAGGATCGTTTCGCTGCCACCTACAGGCGCTTCTCCTTCTTCTGATGGCACTGTCTCTTCAGCCTCTGGTACTTTAGGAAGATAGATTGAAATAGCTGTACCTTCGCCCGGAGCGCTATCAATCTGGATGTACCCTCCGCTTTGCTTGACAAATCCATACGCCATGCTGAGACCTAGCCCCGTACCGACTCCAAGTGGCTTTGTCGTGAAAAATGGCTCGAATGCCTGGTCGAGAACCTCGTTGGACATACCGATGCCATTATCAGCCACTAATACGAAGACATACTCTCCATCAGGAACATGCTTTCCCAGATGCATAGACCTTGAGGAAACAGTCTCATTTTTCAGAACGATCGAGAGGATTCCGCCATCGGGCATAGCATCACGTGCATTGATAGTCAGGTTGAGGACAACGTTTTCAAACTGACCGCGGTCCACAGCCACGTTCCACAAGTTTTCTGGAAACGAAGTCTGAAGTGCAATGGCTTCGCCCAGCGCACGCTGTAATAAGTCTTCCATTTCTACAACGATGCGGGATGGATTTATCACGACGGGTTGCAAGGGTTGTCGTCGCGCGAATGCCAGCAATTGCGAAGAGAGTTTTGCGCCTCGGTCGACTGCAGACATTACCCCATCAAGTCGCTTTTCAATGGCATGTTGGCCTGCCAACATAAATCTGAGCAATTCTACGTTGCCGCCAATAGTTTGAAGAACGTTGTTGAAGTCGTGCGCTACCCCGCCGGTCAGTTTTCCCACTGCTTCAAGTTTCTGTGAATGCTGTAGCGCCACCCTCGCTTCCTCCAGCGCTTTTGCCCGTTCAGCCTGATTCCTTTCTGCCTCTTTGCGTTCAGAAATGTCTCGAATGAATGCACTGACTGCAAACCCCTCCAGCTGGGGTACGCCTGCTAATGCCAGCTCTACCGGGACAACGTGACCATCTTTATGGAGAGCAGCAGCCTCAATGACATTGCTAGTTAGATTTTTATTATCCGTTTCAGAAAATTGCATCATTTCCCGTCGATGAGCTTCTCTATGCTCACGTGGAATAATCAGATCAGCAAAGTCCTTTCCGAGTGCTTCTTCAGAGGTCCATCCAAATGTCTGTTCAGCTTTCACGTTCCAGTCTGTGATATGCCCATCGCTATCCAAAGCCACAAACGCATCATGGGAGTTTTCCAGAATGACGCGCATACGATGCTGTTCCATGGCAAGCCGATTATTTGATTCCTGGAGCGCTTCTTCATTCTGCTTGTGTTCAGTGATATCCGTATGCGTACCGATTGCGCGCAAGATTGCTCCATCATTTGTCCTGCTTACTGCCGTTCCCCGAGCAAGTATCCACTTCCAGCTACCATCCTTACATTGCATCCGGAATTCGTTTGAGTATGTAGGTCGGACGCCGGACAAGAACTCATCAGCAATTCTCATGGTGGCGCTCAAGTCTTCTGGATGAATCAGTCGTACCCACTCAGACTGCTCACCTTTTAAATCCGAATCCGCATAGCCGAGCATCTCTTTCCAGCGTTTGGAAAACATGATTTTCCCCGTCGCCGTATCCAAATCCCAGACACCGTCACCGGCTCCTTCCAATGCATATTTCCATCGGAATTCGCTCTCGCGCAGATGGTTAGTCATGGAGTTTGCTAACGCCAGCGCACGTTTGCGTCCTGATGCAAGCGACCAGAAAAGGATCGACAGAATTGCACTGGCAATGACGCCACCCAGCACAATGATGGTCGGCTCGCTTGATTGAAGTCGTGTCTCAAAGACCGGACTTGACCGGATTAACAGGGTCCATGGGCGCCCGCCTACCGTAATCTGTTCTTGGGCTTGGAGAAGTGATGCATGATTTAACGATTGAGACGGTGTTTCTATTGAATGAAAAAGCAATGCCTGGTTGGAGACTTCATTTCCGTCATAGATGGCCATGATGATGTCACTTGAACGTTCACCGCCTAAACCCGCCATCAAATCATTCATTCTGAACGGTGCGCCTATCCATGCGACGATGTTCTTGCGTCGCTCCTCAACGGTCGTTACGGTCGCACCGCGACGATAAACCGGGAAGTACATTACCAGTCCTGATTGGTCCCGCTCCCCATTTTCCTGAATAAGCTTTACTTTTCCGGACGCCGCTGCTTGCCCAGTATCGCGTGCTCGCTCCATTGCCTCTCGCCTTACAGAGTCGGTCAACATGTCGTAGCCATGCGCACGCAGATTTAGCCCGGAGAATGGCTCGATATGCGTGATAGTCGAGATCGTGTCCCGTTCACTGGTAGGGAAAATAGTATAGTTTGGGAAACCCTCACGGCGGACGGTTGCAATGTGCTGCTCCTTCATATCCTTTGGCACAATCTGGGAAATGGCCAAGCCTTGGATGCCGGGATATTTTTCTTCCAAGCGAAGTGAGCTGACGTACAGCCGGAATTCCTCTCGATTGACGCTATCTGACGCCATAAGAAAAGCTTGAGCGCCGCGCTGTACCTGTTCATAGGTTGCCATGCGCTCTTCAATACGCTTGGTTGTTTGCCTGACTTGAAAGTTGAACTCGGCTTTAAGTCCCTGCTCGGAATAGGCTTTAGCGGAATTTCCCAAAAATAAGGTAACCGCTAACGCGAAGATGAATACGACTATCGCAAGCATTTCAGGGGAAGCGGCCCACCGACCCAAATCGAATGGGTCAGGGTGCTCCGCTAGAGGTCCCGCTCCCTCGTTGCGTTTTCGGTCTGGTTGCGTCATTGGAAGAAATGCTTGCTTCCATTAACCTGGCAGAAATGCCTATTCACTACTAGGGTGGTGTCCATGGGCGCTTTTTGGAAAACATAAAGTATAGTTACTTGACATGAAAAGGCTGAATCGATTCATTCTTTCATGTTGAAGAGACTTGTTTTTAGTCTCGCCTTTTCCCGGCTCACTCAGACCATTGCATACTCAACCTAAGCTTGCTTGGCGACGGTAGATTTCTCGTTGGACATTGACCCAATGTCTGACAGAAGTCAATTTATGATTTATGCAATACACCAAGAACTCGGCTTACGAACCCGTTGTCATGGTCAAGGTGAAGCAACTTTGGGGATTTTCCATAATTGATGCGCCCTATTCCACCGGCGGCAGAAAATTTGTCCCGCATGAGTAGCCAACTTGGACTGTCTCAAAGTCCTCAGGTAGTATTCTTCCGTCGCAAAATTCTCCTCGAACTCTTATCCAACTAGCCTTCAATGAAAGTCAAATCGCATCTGGCTGTGATGGTCACGGCAGTACTCGTGCCCATCGTTTTCTTCTCAGGCTGGACGCTGTTGATGCTCTTGCAGGCCGAGCGTGATCTGGCGCTTCGCAATATGCACGAGGTCGCGCATTCGACCATGCTGGCAATCGACCAGGAAATGGCCGTAGCCTTTGCAATATCCACAACCCTGGCGACCTCTCATCGGTTGAAGGACGCAGACTTCGCTGCATTCTACGAAATCGCCATCGCCACGAACAAGGGAAGAAATACTCACACATCGCTGCTAGACAATACGGGCCTGCAGCTTTTCAACACCCTCGCGCCTTACGACGCCGAGCTCAAGCCGCCACTTCCCACGACAACGGAGAGAATCAATAAATTGCTTGCGACAAACGAGCCGGCGATTTCCGATCTCATTCTCGGCAGCAGGACAAGAAGCTATCTGGTGGCCGCGGAAACGCCGGTCACAATCGATGACGGGCGCCGTTTCGTCATTACGGAGTGGCTTTACGTGAACGCATTGAAGGAAAAATTTCCCAAGACCCTTCCCGATACCTGGCTGATTTCGCTGTTTGACCGCAATGGCATCACGATTGCCCGCAACATCGAGCACGATGCATCCGTAGGCAAACCTCCCCTTCCCGAAATACGTGAATTTATCTTGGCAGGCACCAATCAGTTTCGGGGTCGCAGTCGTGAAGGACTGGAGGTCTATGCGGTAACGGCAAGATCCAGCCTCACGGGTTGGACGGTCGGGATCGGCGTGCCCGTATCCGAGATCGAGAACTCGGCCAGGCAGGCGGCGATCCTCGGGGCGCTCGGACTTTTCTCCGCCCTCCTGATCGGAACATTTGCGGCCTATTTATTCGGTCGCAAGCTTCTCGATGCGGTGAGAAGCGCATCGAGCGCGGCTTCGTTGCTGGGCCAGGGGAAAATCCCCGAAAGGCATCATTCTTCATTGGATGAAGTCAACGAGCTGCATGAAGCCCTGCTTGACGCGGGCAAGGTGCTGCGGGAGGCAAACACTGCCAAACAGCGGCATTTGCAAGAGGTGGAAGAAGCCAGGAACCTGGCTGAATCCCAAAGCAGGGCCAAGGACGAATATCTGGCAATGCTTGGACACGAACTGCGCAATCCACTGGCGGCGATACACTCCGCTGCGGCATTGCTCAGGATGGATGGCGTATCCGAAACGGTTCGCCGGCGCGCGCAGGAAGTGATAGAACGACAATCCGACCAGCTGTCTAGCCTCGTGGACGAGCTGCTCGACTCCCAGCGCATTCTGAGCGGGAAGATTACTCTTTCCAAGGCGCCGGTGGACTTGGCTGACGCAGTCAGGCACTGTTACGACAGCTTCGAGGCGCAAGGCATTCCAGGCAAATACCGGGTTTCGCTGCGACTGGAACGCGCCATGATCGTCGCCGACGCTACGCGATTGAACCAGATGATTGCCAATCTGGTCGAAAACGCCTTCAAGTACACGCCGGAAGGCGGCACTATTGATATCTCGGTGAAAGCGGAAGCCGGAAGCGCGGTTTTCGAAATCAAGGATTCCGGCGTCGGCATTTCTCCGCTTCTTCTGTCAAACATTTTCGAGACCTTCGTCCAGGGCCCTGTAACGAACCGGGCCAAGGGCGGCATAGGCATGGGATTGGCCGTGGTACGGTCGCTCGCCAGGCAGCACGATGCCCAGGTAAGCGCCGAGAGTCAGGGCGAAGGAAAAGGAACCACCTTCCATCTCCGCTTCCCACTGTTGAAGGTGCAGGCAAAGGCGGGCGTTATTGAACGGACCAAGCGGGAGCAGACTTCAACGAAGAAAATACTGGTCATTGAAGACAACAAGGATGCACGCGATCTGCTCTGCGAACTATTGACAGCCCATGGGCACCTGGTTTCCGCAGCCGAAGATGGATTGAGCGGCGTGCAGGCAGCTTTCGCGGAACGTCCCGACCTTGCCTTGATCGATATCGACCTGCCGGACATACAAGGCTACGAGGTCGCGACACGCCTGCGCAACGATGTCCGCACAAAGGGCCTCAGGATGATTGCCGTCACAGGATATGGACAGGAGGCAGACCGAATCAAGGCGCTTGAATCCGGCTTCGACAGCCATTTGAAAAAGCCTGTCAAGACGGATGAATTAATGGCGGCGATCATGAATGCCTGACCTTGGGCCTTGAGACAATCATTTTAGTCTTGCATCGCGCGAAGTTGAAACTTCGGCGCGTGCCTAGGCAAGGGAAGTGCATGGGCAGCATATGGAACATGGGCAGTGGCAGTCGAAGGATGCGTTTCCAACGCCATGGCCTCTTAAATGTGCGATGACAAACTACGGGGCTTCGGATGTTGCCATCCATTGACGTTATTGGCCAGCAGAGTGGTGAGGCAGACTCGGGATGAATAGTCTTCGGAGAACTTGTCCGTATCAGCTTATATGAGACTCTCGCGTTTTATTGTCTTGTTTCCGCTGGCTGCGTTCTCGCTGTATGCGAAAGGACAGCAGGTTTGCCTCGATGTCTGCCCGGCGCAGAAAACGGAATGCCGAAAGGAAGCCGAGCGGGCGGCACAGAGCGATGCAGTCATTCCTTTTTGGGCCAAGGCCGACAAGGCGGCACAATCCGTCCCGCAGCAGAATGCGCCGGCAGATCATGCATCGACCCAGATAAAGGAAGACGGTTACCGGACGCGCAGATCGAAGAGTCTTGCCATGTGCGAAGAAAAATACCAGATCTGCCTCGTCTCGTGCAGGTTGAACAATTTCCGGGACGCTCCCCGTCAGTAAGCTTTTCGTTGCGCGTTGCTACCGCCTCTGGCGATGGAAGAGAAGTCCGCTGGCCGGGATGTCCTTGCAATGGGTACCAAAATCATCAGAGCGCGGCGACATGGGCAGAGGGAACACCGCGAAATGGCATCCGCGCTGAGAGCCGTCAAGCACGGCTCTTACGAATCCATCGAGAAGCCGCTTGACGCAGGAACCCTGGCGCCGGCGGTCATGGAAGCGCTCGAGACAAACGCGGCGCAGCAAAAGCAGCAATGCATGCAGGACGTCGGTACACATGGCCACGGAGGGCTAGCCGAGCGCGATTAGCAGGTGCTAAGGCCCCTGCTTGACAGGAAAACAGCCGCTCCATGATGGAAGAATTGGAGGTTAGTGTAGAAAAGATCGAATTCCATCGTGCCAAAATCCGGGAAAAGCTTGAGGTTGCATCACCGGCGGAACTGTTCCTTCTTATTCCCAAAGGCTTTTAAGGAACACTTCCGTGCTGAGGGCCGAATCAAATGCGGAAAAAAGCGCTTTGTCTTAGGGCGGTCTTTAAGGAAAATTAGTCGAAACAAACCTTGGCTGCCAAACAGGTTCCTGACTGCGTCCAAACAATTTGTGTCCCGTTCAACGAAGGAGTATTGACGTATGTATATCCACCGGCTGCAGCATTAGCAGTAGCTGTAACTGCCGCAGTTGTTGCAGTAATTGCTACCGCAGTAGCGGCTTCTTTAGAATTAGTGATAGACGTCAAGCCAACTTTCGTTGCGGTATCACATAAAGACGCATCGCCTGCATTCTCGTTAATACACATTGAAATAGCCGACTCGACTGCAGCAGCAGCTGAAACAATGTCTTGGAATTTTGCTTTAGTAACATAATTTTGGTAAGCCGGAACTGCTACCGCGGCCAATATACCAATGATCGCAACAACAATCATCAACTCTATTAGAGTAAAGCCTTTTGAGGCTCGGTGTTTAACCTGAGGAATTTTCATATATTTTCCTTGGATGCACATTGGCTGCATTTCCTTATCAATGCAATTGACATTCCGTGAACTTTCTAAGCTTCAGCCAATTACTTTTAATAACACAGGCAATGCGTCAAGACTAATTAACTAAAGACCACTTCTGCTTGTAGCGTCGGAAATTTAAAAACGCCCCATACGGGGCGTTTGCTTGAAAACGTATATTATTGAGTGCAGACTTTTGCTGCAAGGCAGGTGCCAGACTGAGTCCATACAATCTGAGAACCATTCATTGCAGGAGTATTGATGTAAGTATATCCGCCTGCTCCAGCGTTAGCTGTCGCTGTTACTGCAGCAGTAGTAGCAGTAATTGCCAATGCCGTAGAAGCCTCCTTGGAGTTTGTAATCGAAGTCAATCCGACTTTTTCAGCTGTATCACACGCACCAGCATCTCCAGCATTCTCGTTCAAACACAAAGAGATCGCTTTTTCCACTGAAGCTGCAGCAGACACGATGTCTTGGAATTTGGCTTTTGACACATAATTTTGGTAAGCAGGAATCGCCACTGCCGCCAAAATACCAATGATCGCCACTACGATCATCAATTCGATCAGGGTGAAACCCTTTTGTACGTTTGCCTTCATCTGTGCCGGTTTGAACTGTTGCAGTTTCATGTGATTCTCCCTTGGTTGATCAATTCGGCGGTCTTTACCGCGCTGATTACCTATTAGCAGCTTGCGTGCCAGTAATAAAATTTGAGAAATTTCTTTGATTTTTCACAATGCCTGTGTTTTGATGCTGCCAAGCGCCTGATTTGCCGGTCAAAAAAGTCTGCCACAGCACTTGTCATGATAAATTGCCTGCCAGAATTGATGGAATATTAGATGTTTGCTATCAGTCTCAACGCCGTGATTGCATTAACTGACCAAAGCGAGCGTACGCTGCGCCGACGCATTGCCGATGGCAGCCTTCCCCGGGTGGCCGAGGAAGGCGGCTCGTCTTATAAAACCCTCATTCCGTTTGAAGCAATCAGACCCCAGCTCGTGGTGCCGCTGGACAGTGAAGATATTCAGCTTGTTAAGCAGGCAGATTCGGGCAGCGCCAGTGCCCAGAACGATCTTGCCCTGTTGCTTCTGTCACACCGGAAACCGCAGGGAGCACTTTACTGGCTTGAGCTGGCCGCCAAGCAGGAGTGTCCGGAAGCGATGCACTGGCTGGCCCGCTGTTATCTGGAAGGCAATGGTGTCACGCGCGATGAAAACATCGGCCTAATGTGGCTGGCGCGGTCTGCGGCGCGCGGTCATTTGATTTCGCAGGAACAGGTGCAGGCAATGCGGGAGTGCTTCATCCGGCATCATTAGAGCGCATTCGGTCTGGCAGCAGCTTATGTGAAACCGCCTGACGCAATGCGTCCGCCTTCTCTCCAGATACAGACAAAGACAGCACCCACTGTCGACAACAGCGCAAGAACATCTGCGGAAGAGTCAGCCAGCGGCCAGATTACACCGGCATGCCGGCTTCTGCGGATAGCTGGCCACGAGCCTCTTGGAAAAGAGGACGCCTTCGGCACCATAGGAAGTTTTTGCGGTAGCGCCCTCTATATAGCCGTTGCGCGCATAAAAGCAGCGTGCGGTCAGGGTGCTGGTGACCTGCAGGCTGGCCAGGCCCCAGTTCCGGGCCTGCGTTTCGAGGGCCTGCAGCATGGCCTTGCCGGCGCCGATGTGGCGACTCTCCGGGGCGACATAGAACAGCACGATCCTGCCCTGCCTTGTCATGACCGCCACGCCGGCCAACCTGTCATCGACGATCGCCACCATGGAATGGTTGGCTTGTGCGCCGAACCAGCATCGCACATTCTCGGGCGTCTTGTTCCCCAGCCAGGCAGCAAGCACCTCGGCGTCGTGGCGGTGGTCATCCTCGCAACACTCCGAGATCGAGCGCCTGAGCACGTCGCATGCATCCTTTGCATCATCGGGTTCTGCTGTCCTGATCGCTATCGTCATCGCTATTTCTCTGTTGCGCTCACCGTCGTTCGCCGAAACTATAGTGCTTTCCGGCCGCTTCTGTCACCCGCAAAGAGGCCTTGTGTTGTATGGGTACGATTGTCGCATTGGCATCCGCTCCCTGTTCGAACGCTTCGCAGCCGCCCTTGTGCGCCGGAGGCGGCTGCAATTGATGCTGAACGGATGAGACCTAGCCCGCCGGTTCGACCGCCGGCTTCTTGCCTCGACTGTCTTCGCCGAATCCAGGCGGACTCGCTTCGGACATCGGATCTCCATCGGCAAACGGACGCTCCGGCAGGAAGCCTCCCGACTGCTTGTGCCAAAGCCGATGGTAAGCGCCGCGCCTGGCCAGCAACTCCGCATGGCTGCCGTCTTCAATGATGCGGCCGTTGTCGAAGACGAGTATGCGGTCGAGATGCGCGATGGTCGATAGCCGGTGAGCCACCACGAGCACCGTCTTGCCGAGCATGACTTCATCGAGCGTGTCCTGGATGGCCTTTTCCGTAACAGTGTCGAGGCTGGACGTGGCCTCGTCCAGGATGAGGATGGGTGCATTCTTCAGGATCACCCGCGCAATTGCGATCCGCTGCCGCTGGCCGCCCGACAGCTTGACGCCGCGTTCGCCTACCATGGACTGGTACTGCTCCCGGATCTGCATGATGAAGTCATGCGCATGCGCTTTTTTCGCCGCGTCGATCACTTCGTCATCGCTCGCGTCCAGCCTGCCATAGCGGATATTGTCCATCAGGCTGCGATGGAACAGGCTTGGGTCCTGGGGAATCAGGCTGAGCTGCGCATGGAGCGCATCCTGCCGCATCTCGCGCACGTCGACGCCGTCGATAAGTATGCCGCCGCGCTGCGCATCGTACAGGCGCAGGATGAGGCTGACGAAGCTGGACTTGCCGGACCCGGAAAAGCCCACCAGCCCGACCCGCTGGCCGGCGGGAATGCGCACGTTGAGCTTGTCGAATACCTTCCGTTCGGCATGGTAGCCGAACTCCAGGTCGCGGAACTCGATCTCGCCGCGCTGGATGGCGGGCGAAACCGCAACGGGCCTGTCGACAAGTTCATGCGAACGCACGATGGTCTGCACGCCGTTGGCCACGTTTCCAAGATACTCGAAGAATTCGAGGAAGCGCCGGCTCAGGTTGCGCGCTTCATTGATGATGAGGAGCGACAGGCTGACCGCCATCACGAAATCGCCGACGCCGATCTCGCCTTTTCCCCAGAGCGTCAGCGCGTAGTACAGCACGCCGACCTTGAGCAGCGCGGCAGCGGTGAACTGGAACCAGCGGACGCGCTCGTTGTAACCGTTGGATTTGCGCACCGCGCGCAGCTCATGCGTCTGCGCCTGGGCCAGCAGCCCCCGCTCGTGATCGAGCCGCGCAAACAGCCGGGCGCTGGTCAGATTGGTGACGGAGTCGACCAGCTTGCCGGTCGTCTCGCTGCGTGCCGCCGCAGCGCCCAGCGCATGCGGCTGGCAGCGCCGCGCCAGCGCATAGGAAATCGCGATGAAGAAGAAGGACCATGCGCCGACGAACAGGCCCAGCTCCACATGCGCCTGGAAAAGCAGCACGATGGAGACTCCGAATACGATGGCGACCGGCCAGAATTCGGTAATGACGGACCACAGCGTCTGGGTCACGCCCATCGCGGTTTCGCTGATGCGGTGAGCCAGCGCGCCGGCGAAATTGTTGCTGAAGTAGCGATGCGAATGATATTGCAGGTAGTGATACACCGAACGCGTGACGTTCTGGCGCTGGCGGGGGCCGAGGCGGATATGGATACCGCCCGCCATGCGTCCGAACAGCAGCTCGCCTGCCGAAAAGGCAATGAACAATAGCAGCGGACCGCGCATCGCATCGACCATGTCCATGGAATGTCCGCTCGCGCCGGCCACGCCTTTGACGATGAAATTGAGCGCATACGGAATCATGATGCCGCAGACTGAATGCCCGGTTTCGAACAGGACCAGCGCAAGGTATGCCCAGCGGTAGCGGGCGACGAAGTGCAGGATGAAGCGTAACGGCGTGTCGGGCAGTGAAGGCGCGTCGGGCGCGCGCTGCAAGGAGTCGGTACTACCTGGTGTCATACTGTCAATCTGTGAGTGCGCTGGAGTTGCGCTTTGGTCGGCATGCGAAGCGCGGCGCCGGGAATCACGGACGCACACGCGCTTCGCGCAGCAGTGCATGGGGTTCGACCATCTCCCCATGGAAATTGTTCATTGGAACCCTGCGATGACTGGAGTGCGGACTCGCCTGTAAGCTCAGCTTGTCGTGCTCGCGGCGCTCCATTGATTTTCTCTTAATGAAGTGCCCGGGGCTGAAGGATCGGGAGCACGGGCTTGGTCAACCGGCCCGGCTGGGGGAATTGGCGCAGCTATCGACGGCTCAAGGGATTGCCCGGGGTCGATACGCGCTAGCTAGGATTGCGGAGGAAGGCAGCGTCCTTGCGACGGACGCTGCGCGCGAAGGCCCATGGTCTTCGGCGGGACCGCGTTCGAAAACGCAATCCCGCCCTGGCTCGAAAATCAGGCCAGCTTCTTCGACAGGTCCCACATGGCATCGACGAGCCGGTCGACATCCGACGCGTTATGCCACAGGTGCGTCGATATCCGCACCGGCCAGTGATCCGCCTGCGAATTGATGACGGGTACATTGACGTTGCGGATGACGAATCCGCGGTTGTAGTCGGACAGCATCCTTGAAACGAAGGTGCCTGATTTGGTCGAGTTCAGCACATCGATCGCGTTATGGAACGGGTTGAAAGAAGTGATGGCCGAGACCAGCCTCGGATCATCCTTGGGCGAATACAGACGTTCCACGCCCCAGCGCTCCGCAATCTTTTCCTTCAGGTATTGGCTGAGGGTCAGATCATAGGTTTCGATCTTCTTGCGGCCGATCTGGTCCCACATTTCGCAAGCCTTCACCAGCGCGGAGAACATCGGCGTATGCAGGCTGCCGCAGCTGGTGATGATGCTGCCGATGTCGTATGTTGCCGTGCCTGTGGTGGTGCGCACCGGGGGCGTGGTCGGATAGCTGCTGGTGTGGATCGGATACCATTTTGGCAGCGGCAGCGGATTGGATGCGCGGATCTTGTTGCGTACCACAAGGATGCCCGTGGAACCCGGTCCGCATTGCCACTTGTGCCCTGCCCCGGACATGAAATCCATTCCTAGCTTGGCATAGTCATAGGCCATCATGCCGGGCAGGTGCGCGCCATCGACGATGCTGATCAGCTCGTTCTGCTTTGCCACTTCCATCAGTTCGGCAATCGGCAGCATGGTTCCCGTCTTGTACGTCGGCGAAGACCACATCATGGCCTTGACGCGCTTGCCGCTGGCCCTGAGCTGGTTGATGCGCTGCTGGAACAGGTTTACATAGGTCTCGGCGGTCTGGTCATTTCCTACCGGCATGGGCACACGCGAAACTTCGATGCCGTAACGATGCTCGGCGATCCGGAGTGGCACGTCGCCTCCCGGGTGCTCGTGATTGGTGGTGACCACCACGTCGCCGGCCTTCCAGTCCAGGCCGAGAATCGCATGGCACATGCCCGAGGAGGTGTTGGCCGAGAATGCAAGCTCGTCCGGATCGACGCCGAAGCCGGGAGCGACCTTGGTGCGATCCGCGAGCAGGTTGGTGTAGCCGCTGCCGGAGTTCCTGGCCTTGGTGCGGTTCTCCTCGTCGAAGATATCGAGCGAGATTTTCGGCATGGATCCCGCCGTGCCGATGTTCATGAATGTGCGGTTGGGGTCGAGCACGAACATGCTGTTGATGCTGGCCCAGAAGCGGTCGTCCTGCAACAGACGGCTGCGCAGAGCCACTGCGGAAGTGTTATTGGCGAACGCGCTCAGCGGACTCGCCGCCGCGACCGCAGCGCCGGCGCCCAGCATGCGCAGGAAATCGCGGCGACTCGGCGTCCAATGCCGGGTATCCCCGTAGGACGATCCGGCAATCGCGTTTCCTGAATCTTCAGTGACAACA
Source organism: Noviherbaspirillum album (assembly GCF_035916955.1). Lineage (NCBI taxonomy): Bacteria > Pseudomonadati > Pseudomonadota > Betaproteobacteria > Burkholderiales > Oxalobacteraceae > Noviherbaspirillum > Noviherbaspirillum album. The sequence continues at coordinate 28,900 of NZ_JAWIIV010000042.1, forward strand.
TCTTTGCTCATGGTTCTGTCTCCTGCATTAATTTGTGGTTAACGGCGTCCGGCAACAACTGCAATTTCTATCAGCACGTCACGCGGCAATCGCGCGACCTCGACGGTGGCCCGGGCCGGTGCATTGGTCTTGAAATACTCCCCGTAGATCTTGTTCATCACCGCGAAGTCGTTCAGGTTTTTCATGTACACGGTGCTCATCAGGACATCGTCGTAGGACAAGCCCTGGGATTTCAGCTTCTCGCCGATATAGTCGAGGACCAGCCTGGTTTGTTCTTCGACGGTGGTTCCCTGGACGGCATTGCCGGCCTTGTTCAGAGGGATCACCCCGGAAAGAAAGATCAACCCGCCGTGAGACGTCATCTGGGAATACGGACCGATGGCGGGGTAGATCTTGTCGGTTGATAAGATTTGCTTGGAGGTTTTGCCCGGCATTGCGCAGCCGGTCAGCGCGATGGCCAAGGACATGGCGACTACACGGAACACCGCTCTTCTATTACCCATCAGAATGTCTCCTTATATTATTGGCGGGATGATTCTATTCAGACGTGACTGTGTCATGAGATCCGATTGTCTTTATCGAATGCTCTCCTTTTAAGAATGAGGTTAAGGGAGTTCAACAGGTAGGGAGAATGAGCAGACTGGCTCGCATGGCGTTCCGGTAATTTGCTGTCTCCTTAAATTTACACATTAGACGCAGATCGTGTTACCGGATTGATTAAAAATAAAAAATGAGAAGGCTTGCACGCATGCGGTGCATATAAGCGCCAGCCCGTCCGCTTTTCCGCATTTGCACAATTTCCTGGCGTACTTAAACCTGCTTCGGCTTGTTGATTGCACGAGCAATGGAAAGAAGGATTCGAACATAAGAAAGTGGAACGTGCCAGCATACTTACACGCGAACGAGGTTCAGTGGCGGTTCTTAAAGAGGCATCTGCAAGTTATGCTTTAAGGAAAGCATGGTTAAAATGCTGAACGATGCTTAATGAATGTTAAAAATTGGCGATCTTTTGGCCGTGGGACCATACCGCTCGATGACGATTCCTTCCCAGGCCGGATTGGCCTATAGGCCTGACCAATTGACAAGCTTTCATGTTTGTGAAGGCGAATCCCGGGTATAGGAATGTGTAGAAGGGGTGCAGGAGTCTTGCATTATTTCAAGCCACGGCTGCGATGCATAAGTCCCGCATGAGCTTTGCTCGAACCTTATACCAATCTAAAGTCATTTCATAACATGGGATTGGTATTTCTTAAACGGCAGTGTAAATATTATGATTATGGGCTCGCCTGCCATCGAATGACAGTTTGTCGCTGCCGGTGCGGACAGGCCATGCGAGCCTGTTGCCAGGCCGCATCGCCGAATCTTTCAGACGCCGTGCTGCCTGAACCAGTCCAGCATGCGCCGCCAGCCGTCTTCGGCCGCTTCTTTTCTGTAGGATGGTCGGTAATCGGCATAGAACGCATGCGGTGCATCGGGATAGACATGAAGGCTCGATGAATCGCCGGCCTGTGCCAGCGCCGCGCGCATCTGTTCGACCGTTTCCAGAGGAATGCCCTGATCCTGTCCGCCATACAGCCCGAGCACCGGCGCCTTCAGCCGTGAAGCAAGCTGCACCGGATGCTGCGGCATCAGCGAAGTGGAATCGCCGACCAGCTTGCCGTACCAGGCGACGCCTGCTTTCAGTTTCGGCTGGTGCGCCGCATAGAGCCAGGTAATGCGTCCGCCCCAGCAGAAGCCCGTCACGCCGGCGCGGCTTACATCGCCGCCATGCTGCTGCGCCCAGTCGAGGCTGGCGTCGAGGTCAGCCATGACCTGCTGATCGGGAACGGTGAAAACGATCTTGCGGATCTCGTCGATGCTCTCCAGTCCCGAGACATCGCCCTGCCGTACATACAGGTCCGGAGCGATCGCAAGATAGCCAAGCTTGGCGAAGCGGCGGACGACATCCTTGATATGCTCGTGAACGCCGAAAATTTCCTGCACCACCAGGATGACCGGATGCGGACCGTTTCCTTCGGGCGCCGCCCAGTAGGCGGGAATGTCGCGGTCGCCGGCGGGTATCTGGATCTCTCCAGCCTGCAGGCCGGCGGCATCCGTGGTGATCAGGGTAGCTTGTACCGGCGGAGTTGCCGCGGCAAACGATGTGAGCGTGGAGTTGTTCATGAATTTCCCCTGGATTGCTGAAACGCCTGGTCTCTATGGCGCAGCATGGATGCGGCCGGCAGCCGCCGCGGCCATGCCGGCTTCCCTTCTCATGGCATGAAGACTAGCAGGAGTTTAATTCCAGCGTCCGCTCTGCCCGCCGATGCTGTATCGGCCTGCGCCAAGGAAGGCGACCGCAAGCGCGGCAACCAGGAACATGGCCTGCAGCTCCAGAGCCCAGCCGCCGGTCTTGGTAATGCTGAAGAGATCCTGCATGTGCGCCAGCACGACGGCGAATACCATGTTGACCGCAATGATCAACGCTGCCGGCCTCGTCATGAGGCCGACCAGTACCAGCAGCGGCGCGATCACTTCCCCGACGTAGACCATGTAGGCGAAAACCGGCGGCAAGCCGATCTTGGTCACCATGCCTTCGATGCCGCTGACGCCGTTCATGATCTTGGCCACGCCGTGCAGAAGGATGAGCAGCGCGAGCGTAACTCGCAAAATGAGTTTCCCGAAATCTTCAGAAACGCTTCCTGTTTGATGACGATGCATGGCAGATCCTTTTCTGTTCATGTTGTTCTTGGCGGAAAATTGTGCGCAATGCGGCCGCTGCCGCCCACTCTAGCCGACGTACATCTTTATGTGGCCAGCATGGAGATTTGCCATGGCTCCCCTGAACAAGCTTAGGGACGATTCTTGGCAGGTTCTGCGCGAATGATAACGCCGAACGCTTGTTCATGTGCAAACAGCGCCTTGATGCAATTCCAAGCCTTTTCCCAGGCTTGCATTGACTGCATGCGTCGTCTTCAATTTTGCACAAGAACGAAGGCGGTGCTCCGAAGGCCAGGCCGCGAACCGGGGACAGAGGTACGCTTGTGCAGACATCGCCGGGAGAGGCGACAATAGGCCCCTTATTCCATATTGCAAGGAGCAACATGAGTCAAACAAGAAACGTGGCCGTCGTCATCGGCAGCCTCCGCGAGGATTCGATCAGCCGCAAGCTGGCACTCGCGCTGAGCGGCATCGCGCCGCCCTCCCTGTCCCTGAGTATTGTGGAAATCGGCAGCCTCCCCCTTTACAACCAGGATAACGATACCGATCCGCCGCAGGCGGCGCGCGATTTCAAGGCACAAATCCAGAATGCCGATGCGGTGCTGTTCATCACGCCGGAATACAACCGATCCGTTCCGGGATCGCTCAAGAATGCCATCGACACCGCCTCACGCCCATACGGGCAGAGTGCCTGGAATGGCAAGCCTGGCGCAGTCGTGAGCCTGTCCCAAGGCGCCATGGGCGGCTTCGGCGCCAACCATCACCTGCGCCAGTCGCTGGTGTTTCTGAACGTGCCGGTCATGCAGCAGCCGGAAGCCTATATCGGCAATGCCGGCAATATCGTGGGCGATGCGGGAGATTTCACGAACGACTCGTCGCGTGAATTCATGCAAAAATTCCTGCAGTCGTTCGCGCAATGGATCGAGCGCAATCTTCCCGCTTGATCGGAGCGGCTTCTATGCCGTGAAAAATGCTCTCGCCAGCGGCAGCAGGATGACGATCCAGGTTGCCGCGGCGAGCAGCAGCGCGAGAAATACCGCCGCGCTTCCGACGTCCTTGGCGACCTTGGATAATGGATGCCGCTCAAGGGAAATCCGGTCGACGACGGTTTCGATCGCGGAGTTGAGCAATTCGACAATGAGCAGGTTGATCAGCACGGCAACCAGCGCAAGCCGGTGCACCGCGGGAAGAGGCAGGAATAATGCGAGCAGCATTGCCGGAACGACGACCGCCAGTTCCTGGCGGAATGCGTGCTCGTTGCGCCAAGCCGCCTTGAAACCTTGCATCGAATAGGAGGCAGCCGACATGATGCGCTTCAAGCCGCTCTTGCTCTTGAATTCGCTGAATGATGTTTTGTTTTCCGTCATTGCCTTAGGTAAATCCCGAGTTCTCCACGCTTGCTTGCCGTCATCATTTGCCGACGGCGTCTCGAAGACTACACGCAAAACATACGGCAGTCGATATGCCGCGCCCGGCAGTGCGGACGGTACGAGGTGCCGTCATCGCGTGAAATGCCCTCGATGGAGAAAGCTTGATATGCGCTAGGGGAACCGTCCGAATGTAAGAAAGAGCCTTTTTCATTTTTTCACGATGTGATATAACGTGTTTATTGCAACGCACCAACCACATTATGAAACCCGAACAGGCAACTGAAACCAGCCAGACCTCGATCCAGGTGATCGAACGCATGATTTCACTGCTGGATGCTCTCGCGCAATACCCCGATCCTGTCAGCCTGAAGGAACTGTCGACCATGACCGGCCTGCATCCTTCCACGGCGCACCGCATTTTGAACGACCTGGTCCTCAAGCGCTTCGTCGACCGTGCGGAAGCCGGATCCTACCGACTGGGCATGCGCCTGCTGGAACTGGGCAATATCGTCAAGAGCCGGCTCAATGTGCGCGAGGCTTCGCTGGAATACATGCGCGCGCTGCATCGGCGTACTCAGCAAACGATCAATCTGTCGGTGCGACAAGGCGATGAGATCGTCTACATCGACCGCTCCTTCTCCGAACGTTCCGGCATGCAGGTGGTTCGCGCAATTGGCGGCCGGGCACCTCTGCATCTCACATCCACGGGCAAGCTGTTCCTGTCGGCCGACGATCCGAAACAGGTACGCGCCTATGCCACCCGTACCGGCCTGGCCGGACACAACAAAAATTCCATTACCGATCTGACCAAACTGGAACGCGAGCTCAGCCTGGTCCGGGCGCGCGGCTATGCGCGCGATAATGAAGAGCTGGAACTGGGTGTACGCTGCATGGCGGCAGGCATTTACGACGATTCCGGAAAACTGATTGCCGGCCTGTCGATTTCCGCGCCCGCGGATCGCTTGCAGGATGAATGGGTGGAAGACCTGGTCGGCACGGCCGGCGAGATTTCCTCCGTGCTCGGCCATGTACCACAAGGCGCAGCGGCCTGAGAGAAGCTCACTGGATGGAGGCGGCAGTCATTCCGTTTCCATTCCGTTTCCATTCCGTCTCCGGGGTGTCATTCGATCATGCCACCCTGCGGTACAGTCCGAGTTCGCTTGATATCGGCTTATAGCGCGATACGAAAGGTGCCGTATCGAGGCCGTCGCCGCGGTCGACGCTGAGCATGCCGAACACCGGCATGCTTTCATAGAACAATTGCAGTGTGCGCCGCTTCAGGTAGGCTCCGAAGTCCGGCATCGCGCGGCGGCAGATGATCATCTGGAACTCATTGAACGACGCGTCGGTCGCGAGGCTGTATTGCGCCCAGACGATGTTGCTGCGGAGGTGTTCGCTGAAGACGGCGCGTTCTCCCTGCCGGGCGCAGTACGCATCCAGGTCCGCCATGCCGCCGCTTTCCCGGTAGTTGCGCTCATAACTCTCGAAATGCTCGGAGGCGAACCCGCCCTCGCTGGCTTCCGCCAGCAGGACATCGTTTTCCGCAGTTGCAAAAATCTGCGTACGGTCGAGCAGCTTTTCCTCGGCAAGCAAAATCGCCATGCCATAGACGTCTTCCGCGCTCGCGCATTCCGCAAGCCAGATGCGCGGCGACGGAAATGAGCGCAGCCATGGCACCATGGTCCGCCGCAGGAGCTGGAAGTAGGCCGGATCGTCGAACAGCGCGCCGGGACGCAGGCTGAGCGCGCGCAGCAAGGCAGCGCCCACCTCCGGTTCGTGCAATGTCCGCTCCTGCAGTGCGGATACCGTGCGCAGCTCCCGGCTGCGCATGAAAGCGTGCAATTTCCTTCTTACCGAGTCGCGCTGGTAACCCCGGAAGTCATGGCCGAAGTACCTGAAAACGCCTTCAAGGAGAAGGTCGATTTCCAGGTCTTCAACGGTCTGCATGGTCGGCATGGACAGTTCCAAGGTCTATGGCTCGATCTACTGGTGCAGCCAGACACGCATCAGCGATAACAGCTGCGCCACATCCACCGGCTTGGTGATGTAATCCGAAGCGCCGGCCGCCAGGCACTTGTCGCGGTCGCCCTTCATCGCTTTCGCCGTCAGCGTGATGATGGGCAGCGACTTGAAGCGCGGGATCGAACGGATCGCGCGCATGGTGTCGTAGCCATCCATTTCCGGCATCATGATGTCCATCAGCACGATTTCGATGGTCGGATCCTTCTCCAGCACTTCAATGCCGTCCTTACCATTTTCGGCGAACAGGACTTTCATCTGCTGCCGCTCCAGTACCGAGCTCAGCGCGAAGATGTTGCGCAGGTCGTCATCGACGATCAGCACCTTGCGGCCGATCAGGCCGCCGTCCGCCTGATGGATGTCTGCCAGCATGCGGCGCTGGGTTTCCGGCAGGCTGGTCGGCGAACGATGCAGGAACAATGCGGTTTCATCGAGCAGGCGCTCGGGTGAACGCGCATCCTTCACGACGATGGTCTTGGCGATGCGCTTGAGATGCGTGACTTCCTTGCGGCTCAGCTCCTTCGCGGTATAGATCACCACCGGCAGGTTGCGCAGGCTGGCATCGTCGCCGATCCGGTCGAGCAGTTCCATGCCGTTGATATCCGGCAGCGACAGGTCGAGCACCATGCAGTCGAACTGGCTGGCATGCAGCGCTTCCATCGCTTCCTTGCCGGAGCTGACCGCGACGATATGCACGTCATTGGCGCCGATCAGGTCGACGATCATGTTGCGCTGCATCGGATCGTCTTCCACCACCAGCAGGCTGCGCTTGCCGCGGATGAGGAATTGCTGGATGCGGATGAATTCTTCCTGCAGGCGTTCGCGGCTGACCGGTTTGTGAAGGTAAGAAATGGCGCCCTGGCGCAGTACCCGTTCGCGTTCCTTGAGGTTGGTCATCACATGCACGGGAATGTGGCGCGTGCCCGGATCGCGCTTGAGACGGTCGAGCACCGTGAAGCCGTCGATGTCCGGCAAATCGATGTCGAGCAGGATCGCCGCCGGCAGGTAATCGCGCGCCAGCGTCAAGGCGGAATCGCCCTGGTGCGTGACGATGCCCTTGAAATTCTTTTCACGGGCGAAGTCGAGCAGGATGCCGGCAAAACGGGAATCGTCCTCCACAATGAGCACGGAAGGATCGCCGGGGGCGATCAGCGCGCGGTCGTCCGAGGTGCTCTCGTACGGCAGGGCCGGTGCATCGGTGCTGATCTGCGACGGATGCAGTTCTTGCACATCGCTGACATTCGAATTGAGATAGATGGTGTTGCTGCGCAGCATGCCCATGGACGACGTGGATTGCAGCGTTTCCTGGCTGATGAAGCCGGAGCGGTTATACGGCAGGAACAGCGTGAATGTACTGCCGACGCCGACCACGCTTTCCACGCGGATTTCACCGCCGAGCAGGCGAGCGAGTTCGCGGCTGATGGACAGTCCGAGGCCGGTTCCGCCGTAGCGGCGCGCGGTACTGCCGTCGGCCTGCTGGAAGGCTTCGAAGATCAGCTGCAGCTTGTCCGACGCAATGCCGACGCCGGTGTCGGTGACCGAGAATGCCAGCACGGCATCGGCCTGGTTGAGGTTCGGATGATCCGGCGTCCAGCCCGAGAGCACGCGGCCGATACGCAGCGATACCTGTCCATGCGAAGTGAATTTGAAGGCATTGGAAAGCAGGTTCTTGAGAATCTGCTGCAGGCGGGTGGTGTCGGTCATCATCGCCACCGGCAAGTCGTCCGCCAGATCGACCGAGAAGTTGAGCTGCTTCGCTTCCGCCATGTGGCGGAAGGTGCGCTCCACATAGCCGGACAGGGTACGGAAACGATACTCGCTGAGTTCCAGCGTAACCGTGCCTGACTCGATCTTCGACAGGTCGAGAATGTCGTTGATCAGCGTCAGCAGGTCGCTGCCGGAGCCGTAGATGGTCTTCGCGAATTCGACCTGGCGTGAGCTGAGGTTGCCTTCCGGGTTGTCGGACAGCTGCTGCGCGAGAATGAGCAAGCTGTTGAGGGGCGTGCGCAGCTCATGCGACATGTTGGCAAGGAACTCGGACTTGTACTTGGAAGACAAGGCAAGCTGGGTCGCCTTCTCCTCGAGCGCAAGCTTCGCCTGTTCCACTTCGCGGTTCTTGCGTTCCACCTCGATGTTCTGTTCCGACAACAGGCGCGCCTTTTCCGCCAGTTCGAGGTTGGTTTGCTGCAGCTCCTGCGCCAGCGACTGCGACTGGGTCAGCAGCGATTCGGTACGGCTGTTCGCCTCGATCGTGTTCAACACGACGCCGATGGATTCCATGAGCTGGTCAAGGAACCAGAGGTGGGTTTCGGTGAAGCGGTCCAGCGACGCGATCTCGATGACCGCCTTGACCTGCTGTTCGAACAGGATGGGCAGGACCACGATGTTGGTCGGCGCCGCCGCGCCCAGGCCGGACGACACCTGGATGTAATCGCGCGGCACGTTGGTCAGCCAGATGCGCTGCTTTTCGAGCGCGCACTGTCCGACCAGTCCTTCGCCGGGCAGGAAGGAAGTCGGCAGCTTGCGATTGGACCGGTAGCCGTAGCTGGCAATCATGCGCAGGCGCGCGTCCTGGTCCTGCGAGTCCATCATGTAGAACACACCGTGATGCGCAGACACCAGCGGAGCCAGTTCGGACAGGATGAGCGTGGTCACCGCGGTCAGGTCGCGCTGACCCTGCAGCAGGCGCGTGAATCGCGCCAGGTTGGTTTTCAGCCAGTCCTGCTGCGCGTTCTTCTGCGTGGTTTCCTTCAGGTTGCGGATCATCTCGTTGATGTTGTCCTTGAGATCCGCCACCTCGCCGCGCGCTTCCACCTGGATCGAGCGCGACAAGTCGCCGCGCGTCACCGCGGTCGCCACTTCCGCGATCGCGCGTACCTGCGTGGTCAGGTTGGCCGCGAGCTGGTTGACGTTTTCGGTCAAGTCTTTCCAGGTACCCGCCGCGCCCGGCACCGAGGCCTGGCCGCCGAGTTTTCCTTCCACGCCGACCTCGCGCGCCACGGTGGTTGCCTGATCGGCGAACACCGCGAGGGTATCGGTCATTTCGTTGATGGTATTGGCCAGCGCCGCGATCTCGCCCCGCGCCGCCACGGTCAGCTTCTTCTTCAGGTCGCCGTTCGCCACCGCGGTCACCACGCCGGCGATACCGCGCACCTGGGCAGTCAGGTTGGCCGCCATGAAGTTCACGTTGTCCGTCAAGTCCTTCCAGGTACCGGCCGCGCCTTCCACCTGGGCCTGTCCGCCGAGCTTGCCTTCGGTACCCACTTCGCGCGCCACGCGGGTTACTTCCGATGCGAACGAGGACAACTGGTCCACCATCACGTTGATGGTGTTCTTGAGTTCCAGGATCTCGCCCTTGACGTCCACGGTAATCTTTTTCGACAAGTCGCCGCGCGCAACCGCCGTCGTCACTTCCGCAATGTTACGCACCTGGCCCGTCAGGTTCGACGCCATGAAGTTCACGTTGTCGGTCAAGTCCTTCCAGGTGCCGGATGCGCCGGGAACGTTCGCCTGGCCGCCGAGACGGCCTTCGGTACCGACCTCCCGCGCCACCCGCGTCACTTCGGATGCGAAGGAGCGCAGCTGGTCCACCATGGTGTTGATCGTGTCCTTCAGCTGCAGGATCTCGCCGCGCACGTCCACGGTAATCTTCTTGGACAAGTCGCCGTTGGCCACCGCGGTGGTCACGTCGGCGATGTTTCGCACCTGCGATGTCAGGTTACCCGCCATCGAGTTCACCGAGTCGGTCAAGTCTTTCCAGGTACCCGCCACGCCCGGCACATTGGCCTGGCCGCCCCGCTTGCCTTCGGTACCGACCTCCCGCGCCACCCGCGTCACTTCGGATGCGAAGGAGCGCAGCTGGTCCACCATGGTGTTGATCGTGTCCTTCAGCTGCAGGATCTCGCCGCGCACGTCCACGGTAATCTTCTTGGACAAGTCGCCGTTGGCCACCGCGGTGGTCACGTCGGCGATGTTTCGCACCTGCGATGTCAGGTTACCCGCCATCGAGTTCACCGAGTCGGTCAAGTCTTTCCAGGTACCCGCCACGCCCGGCACATTGGCCTGGCCGCCCAGCTTGCCTTCGGTACCGACCTCCCGCGCCACGCGGGTTACTTCCGATGCGAACGAGGACAACTGGTCCACCATCACGTTGATGGTGTTCTTGAGTTCCAGGATCTCGCCCTTGACGTCCACCGTAATCTTTTTCGACAAGTCGCCGCGCGCAACCGCCGTCGTCACTTCCGCGATGTTACGCACCTGGCCTGTCAGATTCGACGCCATGAAGTTCACGTTGTCGGTCAAGTCCTTCCAGGTGCCGCCCACGCCCTTCACTTGCGCCTGGCCGCCCAATTTACCTTCCGTGCCCACCTCACGCGCTACCCGGGTCACTTCGGATGCGAAGGAGTTCAACTGGTCCACCATCACGTTGATGGTGTTCTTCAACTCGAAAATCTCGCCGCGCACGTCCACGGTAATCTTCTTGGACAAGTCGCCGTTTGCCACCGCGGTGGTTACGTCGGCGATGTTTCGCACCTGCGATGTCAGGTTACCCGCCATCGAGTTCACCGAGTCGGTCAAGTCTTTCCAGGTGCCTGCCACACCCGGCACGTTGGCCTGGCCGCCCAGTTTGCCTTCGGTACCGACCTCCCGCGCCACCCGCGTCACCTCGGATGCGAAGGAGTTCAACTGGTCCACCATCACGTTGATGGTGTTCTTAAGTTCCAGGATCTCGCCCTTGACGTCCACCGTAATCTTTTTCGACAAGTCGCCGTTGGCCACCGCGGTGGTCACGTCGGCGATGTTTCGCACCTGCGCGGTGAGGTTACCCGCCATCGAGTTCACCGAGTCGGTCAAATCCTTCCAGGTACCGGCGACGCCTGGCACCTTCGCCTGGCCGCCCAGCTTGCCTTCCGTACCCACTTCCCGCGCCACTCGCGTCACCTCGGATGCGAATGAGGACAACTGGTCCACCATCACGTTGATGGTGTCTTTCAGCTCCAGGATCTCGCCCTTGACGTCCACCGTAATTTTCTTCGACAAGTCGCCATTCGCCACCGCCGTCGTCACTTCCGCGATGTTACGCACCTGGCCTGTCAGGTTCGACGCCATGAAGTTCACGTTGTCGGTCAAGTCCTTCCAGGTGCCGCCGACGCCGGGCACGTAGGCCTGGCCGCCGAGCTTGCCTTCGGTACCGACCTCTCGCGCCACCCGCGTCACTTCGGATGCGAAGGAGCGCAGCTGGTCCACCATGGTGTTGATCGTGTCCTTCAGCTGCAGGATCTCGCCGCGCACGTCCACCGTAATCTTCTTGGACAAGGCGCCGTTTGCCACCGCGGTGGTTACGTCGGCGATGTTTCGCACCTGCGATGTCAGGTTACCCGCCATCGAGTTCACCGAGTCGGTCAAGTCTTTCCAGGTACCCGCCACACCCGGCACATTGGCCTGGCCGCCGAGCTTGCCTTCGGTACCGACCTCCCGCGCCACCCGCGTGACTTCCGATGCGAACGAGGAAAGCTGATCCACCATCGTATTCGCCGTGGAAGCGGCGCGCAGGAACTGTCCCTTGAGCGGGCGTCCGTCGACATCGAGCGCCATGGTCTGGGAAAGATCGCCTTTCGCCACCGCGCCGATGACGCGCGCCATCTCGGTAGTCGGATGCACCAGATCGTCGATCAGTGTATTGACGGACTTGACGATGGTCGCCCAGCCGCCGGCAACACTCGGGAGCGAAGCGCGCTGCGTCAGCCGGCCTTCGCGTCCGACCACGCGGCTGACCTCGGTGATTTCCCGCGTCAGCTGCTCATTGGTCTCCATGATGTCGTTCAGCGTGTCGGCTACCTTGCCAGCCAAGCCGGTCAAGTCCGACGGCATGCGCGTGGAGAAATCTCCCTTTTTGAGCGCGGTCAGGACGCCAAGCAATAGCTTGGCATCCAGTTCATCGGTCAGCTTGGTCCTGGTGTCCATCTACGATCTCCCACTTCTGATCAAAATCCGTTGTTGCAAGCGTGCGGCGCATGAGAACGACAACCGTTGCAGGTTCGCTCTCAATATGCCGCCGCAGGGCGCCTGTCATGAACCATATTATCCTTTCCACACCGGCAATCAACGATCATGGCGTGGCTTGGAAATGGCACTGCATTTCCAAGAAGAAAGGAACCCCGTATTTTCGGCGAAAGAGTGCCGTGAAGCAATTCAGTATCGCCCGGTTGCGACGTTAGACGAAGAAGACTTGATGAATATCAACCCCGACCGAAGGCCGGGCACAGCGCGGGATCAGGTAAGTTCGTTGATGTTGTCGGATTCTTTTTTCCGGCGAGCGGGAGTACGTTTGCGGCTGATCTTGAGGTCAAGCGCATCGCTGGCCCGCCGATCGAAGATTATCGGGGGCAGACTGCCTTCCATGCCGACGTTTGTTGTTCCGATAGCGTCATCCAGGGGAATGGAAACACTGAGCGCGGTGCCGATGTCCTGCCCGGTATGGATATCGAATTCACCGCCCAGCGTGCTGACGCGCTCCTTGATGCCGACCAGACCGAAGGAGTTGGCCTTGCGCCTGCATCCCGGGAAGATGCCGACGCCATTGTCGGCAATCTTCATGAGCAGGCGCGACTCGGTCAGAACCAGCTCGATGTTCGCCTTGGTGGCGCGCGCATGACGGAACACATTGTTCAGCGACTCCTGGACAATGCGGAAAAGCGCCGTGGCACGCCCGTCATCCATGACCAGTTCGGTAGGCGGCATGGTCAGCTCGCAGGCTATGCCAGTGCGACGCTGGAATTCCTTGACCTGCCATTCGATGGCGGCATTGAGACCGAGGTCGAGAACCGTCGGCCGCAGGTTGTTGATGATGGCTCGCATGGCTTTCATCGTGCTGTCGATGTGATCGAGCACGCCATGCACCTTCTTGTTCAGCTTGGGATGAGTAGCGCCGGTGCGCGCATGCAGCATGGCGATGTCGATGCGCAGGGCAAGCAGGTTCTGTCCGAGCTCGTCGTGAATTTCGCGGGCAATGCGCTTGCGCTCGTCTTCCTTGATGCGCTCCTGGTAACTAGCCAGCTGCCGCAGCTCTTCCTGCGACTGCCGGAGCGCTTCCTCTGCCTGGCGCCGCTCGTTGATATGCTGCAAGTCCTGTTTGCGCTGCTCCTGCAGGTCTTCGTTAAGCTTTTCCAGCTCCATTTTCTGGTGCTGCAACTGAAGATTTTTCTTGGCAAGCTCGACAAAAACGGCGACCTTCGACTGCAGGATCTGGGGAATGATCGGCGTGAAGAGATAATCGACCGCGCCGCGCTGGTATCCTTTCAGGCGGTTCATTTCGTCGGCGTAATGCGCGGTGACGAAGATGATCGGCACGGCTGCCGAACGCGGGTGGGAATGAATCGCTTCCGCAGCTTCAAATCCATCCATGCTGGGCATGCTGACATCCAGGAGGATAACGGCGAAATCGTGGGTCAATACCTTGCGCAATGCTTCCTCGCCCGAGCGCGCCGTGATGACTTCGTAATTCTCACGGTCCGTCAGCAAACTGGCCAAAGCCAGCAAGCTTGCGGGATCATCATTGACTAATAAGACCTTTGGAGTAAACACCGGTATCTGAACACATCTGAAAACGAAGGCAACCCTCGCCGTGTCTGCGTCAACTGGGATCTCCAGCGCCGCGCGGCAATGTGGCTGTCATTCGCTTAGGTTGAACGAAACTGCCGAACTTCTCGCTTTTTCACCTAGGGCCACCACCGCATGCGATTTCTGCAATGCATTGATTTCATTAAAGAAATATGCTGGTCCCAAGAAACCCCAATGTAACATAGATCAATAAAAACGGCTGCCTGGGTAGAGCAGCCGTAATTGCTATAAATCAATTATTGTTCGCGGGAAGCATCATCCCTGCCTTGCCGCGGCCTGCACCAGGTTCTGAGGCTTGCTGGTTTCCAGCCATTTTCGCACCCGCCCGGCGTCGGCCAGGCGCGAATCCTTGCCCTTGGAATCGAGGAATATCATGACGACCGGGCGGCCGTCGATGCGCGTCTGCATCAGCAGGCAGCGCCCGGCCTCGGAGATGTACCCGGTCTTCTGCAGACCGATTTCCCAATTCGAGTTCATCACGAGGCGGTTGGAATTCATGTACTGCAGCTGATGGCCGGTACCGGTGTCGACCGCATACCGCTCGTTGGTGGAATATTGACGGATCACCGGGTGCTGGTAGGCAGCGACGACCAGCTTTGCCAGGTCGCGGGCGCTTGCTACGTTGTGGCTGGACAGGCCGGTGGAATCGACATAGCGGGTATCGTTCATGCCGAGCGCCCTTGCCTTCGCATTCATGGCGCCAACAAACGCCGGCAGGCCGCCGGGATAATTGCGGCCGAGCGCGGAGGCGGCACGGTTTTCCGAACTCATCAATGCGATGTGCAGCATGTTGGCGCGGCTCATGTGGGATCCCACGCGCAGGCGCGAACTGCTGTTCTTCTCACGGTCGATATCGTCGCTCGTGACTTCGAGGATTTCATCCATGTTCTGACGCGCTTCGACTACGATCAGCGCCATCATCAGCTTGGTGAGCGATGCAATGGGCAGCGGCACGGAGGCATTCTTTTCGAACAGGACCTGCGAAGTCATCTGATCAATAACGAATGCCGCGTTGGATTTAAGCGACAGGGGATCCTGCGTCAGGTGCAGGCCCGCCATGTCGCCGGCCGTCATTACTGGAGGCAGGGCTGCCGGCGCAGGCGATGGACTGAATGCCACGCGCTGGTAACCAGAATTCGGCCTGACCTTGGCATTCCTTGCCGACTTTACACTGCTTACACCCTTTGCAGACTTTGCAGACTTTCCAGCTTTTCCAGAACTTGCGGCCAGAGCATTGGCGGGCCGTGCGGACGTCCTCTTCACAAGCTTCTTCTCGGAACGGCGTTCGACGGCTTTCTTGGCCTTGACGACGGGTTTTGAGACAGCTTTCTTGGCCACCTGCTTCTTGCTGGATTTTACGGCAGTCGGCCCCTGCGCATGGACGGCGGGAGTTGTGACGGTAAAAGCAAGCAATGAAATGAAAATACCAAGCGCGGACTTAACCATCCTGCACTCCTCCCTGATTCTGCAAGTCGTAATTATATCTTGCAGGGTAGCAAAATAGTGAAAATCAGCAAGGAAATTAAGGCCTTAGCGCAGCGTATTAAACGACTTTCTCATCAGGATTTGATCGTTCGCAATCTTGATAACGGGAAATATCCCCGCAGGTATGATTATTTTGTCAACAGCAGCAGCAGCGGGATTGTCTTCAAGGCATGAAAAATCATTCCGCCGTAGTGGTAACTGTCCGCAGCAAGTTGCGCAGATCGTCGGGCAAGGCGGTTGGCTTGCGGCTTGTGCGGTCCACGTAAACATGCACGAAGTGCCCCTGTGCGGACGCCTGCTCTTCGTCGCCCCGGAAAATGCCGACTTCGTAGCGCACGCTGGAATTTCCCAGCTTGCTTACCCGCAGCCCGGCCGTGACCTGCTCAGGAAAGGCGACCGAAGCAAAGTAATTGCACTGCGTTTCAATAACCAGTCCGATAACCTGGCTGTGTTCAAGGTCCAGCACACCTCGGGTAATCAGGAACTGGTTCACGACCGTATCGAACCAGCTGTAATAGACCACGTTGTTCACGTGTCCGTAGGCGTCGTTGTCCATCCAGCGCGTGGTGATCGGCAGGAAATGCCGGAAATCCTTTCTGGACAAGGGACTTGGTTTTTCAGGCTTGCTGTTCTGCTGCATGGACTGCATCGGCGGCGTCTCCATCGTTTTTTGAATCGAAGCGGAGTGTAAACCAATCGTCCTCCTGCGTCCCGGCTTGCGTGACCAAGCCGGTCTCATGCCTTTTCACACCTTCTCGTGCGTTTTTACGCCTTCTGTTTCACCACGAGGGCGACCCCGATCACCGCGAGCAGCATGCCCAGCATGCCGATCATGCTGAAGGCTTCCCCGAACATAAGCCAGGCCATCACGGCGGTCGTCGGCGGCGTCAGGTACAGCAGGCTTGTTACCTGGGTCGCCGCGCTTTTCCTTATCAATGCGAACAACAGGAAGATCGCGCCGATCGACAGCGCCAGAATGGACCACAGCAGCGCGCCGATGAATTGCGGCGTCCACTGCACCGACGAGAAGCCCGGATCTAGGCGCTCGAACAGGATGGCGAAGGGCAGCACTACCACGATGGAAGCGGAAAACTGGATGATGGTGCCGGTGCGCAGGTCGAAATTGGCGCAATAGCGCTTCTGGTAGAGCGTGCCCACCGTAATCGACAGCAACGCGAAGATGCACAGGCTGATGCTTTGCCACGACAGTCCGGTCAGCGAAATTTTGTTGGCCACGACCAGGCCTACGCCGGCAATGCCGAAGCAGAGGCCGAGCCACTGCTGCCGGCGCACCGTTTCGCCGATCAGCGGCGCGGCAAACGCCGTCAGGATGGGCTGCATGCCGACGATGAGCGCCGACAGTCCCGCTGGCATGCCGGCCTTGATCGCACACCATACGCCCGCAAGATACCCGGCCTGCACCAGTATGCCGGCAAGCGCAATATGCCGCATGCGTCCGACGGGCCAGGGCGCGCGCATCAGCAGCACCAGCGGCAACAAGACGATCAGCACGCCGACAAAGCGCAGCAGCAGGAAGCTCAGCGGCTGCGCATAAGGCAGGCCGAACTTGGCAACGATGAAGCCGGTACTCCAGATCAGCACGAAAACGAAGGGCATGGCGGAGAGCATGGGGCTGTTGCTGCCCGATGCTGCGGGGGCGGACGGAGTGATGGCTTTCATTGTGCAGTCTGTTGATGGCCGGTGAATTCCGCGTAGGCGGAGGCAATGGCGATAGTCTGGAGATGTACCGCCACCGTGTCTTGTATATTCTTGCCGTAGCCGCCTGCCATCGCGATGGCAACCGGCAGCCGACGCTCCCGCGCGCTGTCGAGCACCATGCGGTCGCGCGCAGCGAGCCCGGCCATGGTGAGCTTCATCTTGCCGAGCCGGTCGCCTTCATGCGGATCCGCGCCGGCAAGATAGATCAGCAGGTCGGGCGCGAAACGGGAAAACAGCGTGTCGATGCCCTCGCCCAGGCTGGCAAGATATTCCTCGTCGCCGACGCCGTCCGGCAGCGCTATGTCGAGGTCGCTCACCTCCTTGGCAAACGGATAATTGTTCCTGCCATGGATGGAAAAGGTGAATACCGAGTCGTCTCTGGCGAGTATCGATGCGGTGCCGTTGCCCTGGTGGACGTCGAGATCGATGATCGCAACACGCCGCGCGCGCCGTTCGGCCTGCATCAGCCTGGCCGCAATCGCGGCGTCGTTGAAAATGCAAAAGCCTTCCCCATGGTCGGAATAGGCGTGGTGGGTACCACCGGCCAGGTTGACGGCAACGCCGGAATCGAAGGCTGCTCGGCAGGCGGAAATAGTGGCGCCGGCAGATCGACGCGAGCGCTCCACCATCTGCGGCGTCCAGGGAAATCCGATCGCCCTCTGCTCCTTGTCCGACAACAGGCCTTGCGACACCCGCTCTATATAGCTTGGGTGATGCGCCAGCGCCAGCACGCCGTCGGTCGTATAAGGCGCTTCTTCGAAACCGACATGCGGCAGCACGGCCGCCACGCCCTCGCGCAGCAAGCGGTATTTCTGCATGGGGAAACGATGTCCGGGCGGAAGGGGAAGGACGAAATGATCGCTATAGAAGGCTTTCACCGGGGCTTTGCATCAGCAGTCAGGAAGAATCCGGGGAGTTTAGCATTCGTGTCATTTCCATATGCGCCGCCGGCCTGACTGCACCGGTCGGCAATTCTCCAATGCAATTGATTTTTCAGGGATTTTCCGGATTTTGTGCTTTGCAACAAAAATTGTTGACTCGCCAAAAAAAATCCATAAAATGCGAATTGTTGCGACGCACAAAACATGATTTGATCCGAGTGCGTCTTTTCTTTCAAACGAAGCACTTCTTTCCAGGAGACCAACATGTTTGCGATTCCCGAGCAATTTTCTGCAGCCTCCAAAGCCAGCGTCGAAGCCCAGCTCGCCGTATTTTCCAACCTGACCAGCAAAAGCTTCGAAAGCCTGGAAAAGGTTGTCGATCTCAATCTCACCACTTTCAAATCCTCGGTCGAAGAGTCCAGCGCCGCAGTCAAGCAGCTGCTGACGGTGAAGGATCCCCAGGAGTGGCTGGCGCTTGCAAAAGCGCAGACTCAGCCGAATACCGAAAAAGCATTGGCCTACGGCCGTCAGCTGGCCAGCATCGCGTCCGGCGTCCAGGCGGAATTCAGCAAGGCTGCCGAAGCGCAGATCGCAGAAAACAGCCGCAAGCTGCTGGATCTGATCGATGAAGTGACAAAGAACGCCCCGGCGGGTTCGGAAAACGCCGTCGCCCTGTTCAAGTCCGCCATCGGCAACGCCAGCGCCGGATATGAGCAGTTCAACAAGACCGCCAAGCAGGCTGCCGACACGATCGAGACCAACCTGAACCAGGCCGTCACCCAGTTCACGCAGCCTGCCGCCGCCGCAGCCAAAGCCACGACGCGCGCTGCCAAGAAATAAGGCAACTCCAGACCGCACGGCAGCCCAAGCTCCTGCAATGAAAAAGCCCCGCATTGCGGTAATGCCGTTCAGTTAAGGTTTTTCTTGAGGACACGAACGGTGTAACGATGTGGCAAGGCCTTCACGGCCCGGTCG
>NZ_JAWIIV010000043.1:0-522 GCF_035916955.1 Noviherbaspirillum album
ACTGGTCGTTGACCGGATCCCATTCGACGGTGGTGACGAAGGCCGGGCCGAATTCCTTGAGCGCCGGCCAGGCGCCGATGACCAGCGAGATGATGATGCCGACCAGAACGATCAGGACGCTCAACGCAAACGTCAGCGTGACTTTATGGAAGAAATAGTCTTGGAGGCGTTGCCGGCGCATCGCCGAGACCAGCGAAACCGGTGTGGCAGCATTATTTGCAACATCGGCGGATTGCTCGGCCCTTGCATGGTCAGCGGTAGTGGTATTAGTGCTCATGAAGATCGTCTTCAGGCTGGACTCGTGGGAAGTCGGAAGCCTGCAACGATACGCAGCAAATATGACCTGACAATGACCGGCAGAGATTTAGAGCGGCTTGCGAATGGGTGTAGGGAAGAATCGGTTTATCCTGGGCTGCCAGACAAGGCGAGAGGAGCGCCGTGTGGCGGGCCACACAAGCGACGAACAACGCTGCCATGGTGAAGTGGGCCCAAGGCAGGCCGAGGCGACCGTACACCCATTCG
>NZ_JAWIIV010000043.1:611-46829 GCF_035916955.1 Noviherbaspirillum album
GGCGACCGTACACCCATTCGCAAGCCGCTCTAAATGCTTGGCGCTGCGGTTTACCTTAAAGACGCTTTCCCTCAGGAAAGCGTAATGAACATGCAAGCCGGCGAAGGCATTGCCGCACTCGCGGGAGCACTCCCGTCGTCAGGAATTCACCGCCACGCCGGGAAAGAAGGTTTCCGCCAGCTCCCTGAGCACTATCGCGTTGTCATCGCCGTCGATGGCGGCATGGGCTGCCTGCAAATAGTCCTGCACCTTGCGCCGCGCGCTGCGCACGCCGATGCGGGCAACGATATTGGTGCCGTCGTCGCCCGCATCCTTGATGTCGTCGAGCATCTGGAACGCCAGGCCGAGATTGGTCGTGAATCGCATCACCTTGTCTTCCTGCTCCGGCGATGCATGGCTGACCAGGCAGCCGGCCTTCGCCGCGGCCTGGAACAGGATGCCGGTCTTGAGCTGATGCATGTCGGCGATGGCGGCCGGATTGGGTATGTCGCCCTTGGATTTCAGGTCGATGTACTGGCCCAGCGACAGCCCATTGGGGCCGACCGTGGTGCACAGCAGCTGGATCAGCTTGAGCCTGAGTTCTCCCGCCAGCCTGTCCTGCGAGGCAACGATGCACTGGCTCTGCGTCAGCAGCGATACCGCCGCCAATATCGTCAGGCTCTCGCCGAATTCGATATGGGTGCAGAGGCGGCTGCGTCGCTCGCGGTCGTCATCCATGCATGGAAGATCGTCGAGGATGAGCGAGGCGCAATGGATCATTTCAATCGAGCAGGCGATCGGCATCGCGTCCTCATGCGCTCCGCCCAGGAAGTCGGCCACGGCCAGCGTCAGCAATGGCCGGATGCGTTTGCCCGGAGCGAGCACGCTGTAGCGCATCGCGGCATTGACCGGCGACGGATGCGCGGACCCAAGGAGTTCATCAAGACGTGAGTTGATCAGCAACCGGGACTCCGTCACCCAGTCATGTCCGGCGCTGACAGGCAGATCGTTGGCTAACATAGATGCAGGGACTGCTTATCGAAGTTGGGCATGTCGGTTTTCCTCCTGTCATCCATGCTGAAACTGATACTAATGGGCACGGGTTCCATGGTTTGCTTCTGTTTTGCCTCTGTTGCAAAGATCCGCAAAGAACCCGATCTACGGTCGGCGCCTGCGAGGCGCATCTGCAGCGGACGGTGCCTTGTCCGTAGCGCGGAAGCCGGGGCGAGCGTCAGCGGCTGTAGTCGCCTGCGGCGCCAAGATCGTTCGGATCGCCGCCGCGGCTGGCATCGCGGTTCTTTTCAACCTCGACGGCATGGGCCGGATCGACGAAACCGGTGGCATTGCCGGTACCTGTGCCGCGCCCGGTGGATTCCTGTTCCGGAACCGCGGGCGTATCGATCATCGGTTGTTTCGCATCCTGCTTCTGCTGGCTTTTGTCGGTTTGCATCTGGTATTCCTCATGTTCATTTGCATGTATCAGGGTATTGCGGCGAACTGCTCTCGCAACCCGGACTGTTAGTCGCCCGCCGGTTCGCGCGACGGAGGCATCGTGGCCATTGCTGTCCAGATACCGCATATCGCTGCATGCGCCACAGGACATATGCGATTTAGACATCAAGGATGAAAAAGGTTTGTTGTTCAGGACAAATCATGAACAAATTTGCGCGAAAAGGACTGACGGCAATCAAGTTTATTTCTCCGGACCTGAACAAAAACTCCTCTGCTTAACTATAATCCCCCGCTGAACCGCACTCCCGATCCAAGTCATACAAGCCCAGCCCCGCTCCTTGACCATGCCCGCGATAGCGGCCTTGCCGGATCCGTTCAAATTTCAGTAAGAAGAACAATGCATTGCGACACTTGCAATATTTCTTGATTACATTGCAAGACTGTGGTTTTTCGATCAAAATCGCTTCACTTAATGCAAGACAACACTGCTGATGACGACTGACGACCGTACGAAGCTCATCTCCCAGCTGCTGGCCCTGGAATCGCCGGAAACGAGGGCTCCGGACGCCGTCGAAGAGCGCTCCGTCTGGCTTTGGGATAGATTAGCTAATCACTTAACACCGCTTATCGGACAGATGGGGTTTGAATCCTTGTATGCTCGCGCTGTTCATTTTTCGCAATCCGAATGCCAAGGTCTGTCCGCCTTCACCCTTGGACAAGAAACTGACTTTCTTCAGAAACTCAGGGAGGATATTCGGGGTCTGGAACATGACACTGCTGAACGGTGCACCACGATTTTGCTTAACAAATTCATCGAACTGGTGACTGCAATGATCGGTGAGGCGTTGATGGGGCATATCCTGCGGTCCGCCTGGGACGAATACAGCGCCCGGTACGGCACGAGGGGAGTTTCAGAATGACTAAAAAAGTAGCGCTTGAAAAATTGCCCACCGGCGTTCCCGGCCTGGATATCCTGCTGGCGGGCGGAATCGCCAAGTATTCATTCAATGTGATTACCGGCGCCCCGGGCAGCGGCAAGACGACGCTGGCGCACCAGATGATGTTTGCGCTGGCCAATTCAAAGCGCAAGGCCCTGTTCTTCACCGTCATGGGTGAGCCGCCGTTGAAGATGCTGCGCTACCAGCAGCAATATTCGTTCTTCGATCTTGAAAAGGTCGGTCCGTCCATTCGCTATTTCAATCTGGCCGAGGACTTGCAGCGAGAAGGATTCGACGGCGTGCTGGAGCGCATTCTCAAGGAAGTGCGCGACTTCGAGCCGGAACTGATCTTTGTCGATTCCTTCAAGTCGGTGGTGCAGGCAACCAAGGAAAGCGTGCAAAGCACGGCCAGCCTTCAGTATTTCGTGCAGCGCCTCGGCGTGCACCTAGCCACCTGGCAGGCAACCACTTTTCTGCTCGGTGAATATGCCGATGCGGCGCAGGAAGAAAATCCCATCTTCACCGTTGCCGACGGCATCATCCACCTGTGCCAGGCTTTTGAGCAGGACGAAATGGTGCGCAAGATAAGCGTGGTCAAGATGCGCGGCATCGCGCATCAGACCGGCCTGCACCGGTTCCGGATGAGCGGCGATGGCCTGCGCGTGTTTCCGCGCCTGCTCGGCGGCATCGTTGCAAGCAAGCATGACCCGCAAGGCATGCGCGGCCGTTCCCACCGGCCCACGGTGCGCCTGTCCACCGGCTGCAGCGGCCTGGACGCCATGCTGGACGGCGGACTGCCCGAGGGCTATTCCTCGATCGTCATGGGTCCGCCAGGCTGCGGCAAGACAGTTCTGGGGACCTCGTTCCTGGCTGCAGGCGCCCGGATCGGCGAGCACGGCATCATCGTGTCGTTCGAGCATACCTTGTCGCCGTCTTTCAACGCTCCGCTGGATGCGCTGATCGAACAGGGCAGCGTCACCGAAGTCAGCCTGACCGCAATCGACCTCACCGTCGAAGAACTGGTCGCTGCCCTCCTCGACGAGGTGGAACGCACCGGAGCGAAGCGCATCGTGATCGACTCGCTGTCCGCGCTGGAACTGGTGATCGCGCCGCAGTACAGGCCGCACATGCTGGAATCGCTGTACCGGATGCTGACCCACCTGCACGCGCGCGGCATTACCGTCATGATGATCAGGCATTTGGCGAACATGTCGGAATCCCTGTTTTCATCAGGTGATTTCATCGTCGACGCCATCATTGCCATGCGCTATACCGAAATCGACTACAAGCTGGTCAAGCTGATTTCCGTACCCAAGCTGCGCGGCAGCCGCCACAGTGCGGACGTGCGCAAATTCACGACCAACGAGGACGGCATCGAATTGGGGGATAGCCTCTGACATTGCAACAAAGCGCAGCGCCGTAACGGAATTTCGCAACAGGAAGCCGCACCGTGGACAAGCAATGAAAAAAGAAACGCATTCCAGCTCGCAGGACGATGTGCGGGTCAGGCAGGCAATTGACAGGGTAGTGGAAGCCGTTCGCGGCGGGCATAGCGGCAGTGAGGAAATACAGGACCTGCTGTCGCTGGTATCGCAATTGCGGGAAGCGAATCAGAACCTGGTGCTCGCCGCGGTGAAGGCGCAAGTGCTGCAGGAGACCGCCGAAACACGCAACCGCCAGCAGAACGAATTCCTGGCGATGCTCGCGCATGAACTGCGCAATCCTATCGCGCCCATCAGCAATGCCGCCAGCCTGCTGGAAAAGATGACGTCCGCCCATCCGCTGCTGCCGAAGATCCAGGGCGTCATCAGCCGCCAGGTCACCCATATGGCGCGGCTGATCGACGACCTGCTGGACGCGTCGCGCATCACCAGCGGCAAGGTCAGCCTCGAAAGATCCAGGATCACGGTGAATGACATCCTGAACCGGGCGCTGGAAGTCGTGCGTTCCACCATCGACCAGCGGCACCAGCAGCTGCTGGCCGAGCCGCTGGAAAACGATGTGATGGTCGAAGGCGACCTGATCCGCCTCGCGCAGGCGATGAGCAACATCCTCGTCAATGCCTCCAAGTTCACGCCGGAAGGGGGCAAGGTCACCGTGCTGCTGAAGCGGCATGGCGATGCCGTGCATTTCGTGGTCCGCGACAGCGGAATCGGCATTGAATCGGAACTGCTGCCGCATATCTTCGAACTGTTCAGGCAGGGACCGCGCACGCTGGCCCGCAGCGAAGGCGGGCTAGGCATCGGGCTGTCGGTGACCAAGGCACTGGTCGAGATGCATGGCGGCAGGATCGCCGCGCACAGCATGGGCCGCGACATGGGCAGCGAGTTCGAGATTGTGCTGCCCGTCGCGCAGGATGCGCCGCAGGGAACTGCTGGAGAAGACCCCGCACCGCTCGCCGCACCGGCTGCCTGCTGCCGCATCCTCCTGATCGAGGACAACCCCGACACCAGCGCCACGCTGCAGCTGCTGCTGGAGCTCAGCGGGCATCGCGTCACCGTCGCACCCGACGGGCTCAGCGGCGTGTCGCTGGCGAAGACCAACACCTACGATGTCATCCTCTGCGATATCGGACTGCCCGGCCTGAACGGCTATGGCGTGATCAGGCAGGTCAGGCAGCTTGAGGCAACACATCAGCCCTATGCGATTGCCATTTCCGGATACGGCCAGCCGGAAGACCGCGCCCGCGCCATCGGCGCCGGTTTCAATGAATACCTGGTCAAGCCGGTGAAGACGGACACCGTGCTCGGGCTGATTGCCACGCAAGGCGCGGCAGCCTGAAGCGGCACCGCGGACAAACAACTGCCGTCCCGATTGCGTTTCATCCATTCCATGAATGACGCTCTACATCTGCTCGGCCTTGCTTAACCGCGGCTGTTTGCGGCCATGGCAAGGAAAAAGCATTGCCGACGCGTGCTTAGAACCTGGCTCGCGCTCAGCCCTCGGCTATCGGGCCGCTATGGCGGGTCGCAAGCGTATCGTTGGCCTTCGGACTACCGGATAAATTTTCATCATCAATAAAGAGTTGACAAATCCAGGTGTTGTTTGTTTCAATACTTCAGCCTCTCAAAGGGAGTAGCTGACACAATTGCCCAAGTTCGCATTGTGTTGCGGTGCCGTCATTACGACGTTGGTGGGTTGGCAGCCATCGGCGTTCGGTGCCGTGTCTCGGGTTAAGAAAATGACCCGGGCAGCCAGACTGGCGAGGATCCCCGACAATTTGTTGCCCAAACGTTGCCGGTTTGGGTTGAGAGGCTCGTCACGATGACTTCCATCGGCACCCCCCTGTTGTGGACGCTCTTTACAGTGTTCGTACTGATCGCTCTCGCGATCGATTTTCTGGCGCTTAACCGTCAAGGCTCGCATACCGTCGGCATGCGGGAGGCAACCATCTGGTCGATACTCTGGGTGGCTGTGTCATTCCTGTTTGTCGGCTGGTTGTGGTGGTATCTCGGCGGTACCGCTCCCGATCCCCTTTCGCGGGATCTTGCAAACGCCAAGGCACTTGAATTCATTACCGGCTACCTGGTGGAGAAAGCGCTCGCGGTCGACAATATCTTTGTTTTCCTGATGATATTCACCTATTTCGCAGTACCGGCAGCATTCCAGAAGCGGGTTTTGATGATCGGCATTTTGGGCGCCCTGGTCCTGCGCGCAATCATGATTCTGATCGGCGCATGGTTGATCACCCAGTTCCACTGGATCATGTATGTATTCGGCGCCTTCTTGCTGTTCACCGGGATCAAGATGTGGTGGGCGGCGGGTCAGGAACCCGATCTCGGAAACAATCCTGCGCTGCGCTGGATTAACAGGCACATGAAGATCTCCCCGAACTACGACGGTGAAAAGTTCTTCACGATCGACAACGGCGTAAAAATGGCCACCCCGCTATTCGTGGTGATTCTTCTCATCGGCATCGTGGACGTGGTGTTCGCGGTGGATTCAATTCCCGCGATCTTTGCCATTACGACCGATCCGTTCATTGTTCTGACGTCGAACGTCTTTGCAATTCTCGGCCTGAGGGCGATGTATTTTCTATTGGCGGGCATGCATGAGCGCTTCCATCTGCTTTCGTACGGACTCGCGATCATCCTGGGCTTTATCGGCATCAAGATGCTGCTCATCGACATCTACAAGATTCCGATCGCCTGGTCCCTGGGCTTCACGATTACTACGCTCGTGGTCACCATGCTGCTGTCGCTGAAGATACCGCCAAGGCACGGCAAGACGGGAACAGCGTTTCCGTTTGCTCCCAAGCCGGAAGGCGGATCTGCCGGAGAAAGGTAAGGAAGATAAGAAAGGGAACGCAGTCCTTGGTGGTTCCGCATGCGGGACCACCAAGACTGAAGGAGTGACAGTTCTTTCGCGGCTCTTTCAGTTGTCCATCAATCTTAGAAAGTCGGCCGCCGCATTGCTCCAGGGCCGGCATGCCTTGGAGCGCTGTTCAAGGAATTCCCCCCATTCCGGGCGACTTTCAGCGCGGATAGGAGAAGCCGGTTCGAATATCCATCGGTACCAGGCGGCTGCCCTCGCGCACCATTAACCGCTGGGGCGGTTCGTCGCCTGCCAGTGCGCGCGGCGTGACGGGCAGTCCCTCGCCCTTGCGCAACAGTGGATCGCAGCGTTCGTAAACGTTGCGGCAGCCCGTGGCATTAAGGAGCGCCTGCACGACAGGCACCTTCCACAGGTCAACGCCTCCGGCATTGAACTGGCAAACCAGATAGCCTTGGATGCCGCCATAGCTGTGCACCAGGAGACCGGGCAAGCCGTCCTTTTCGCCGTCGATCAGCTGGACCAGCGCCTGCGGATCGGCGTTGCGCAGCGCATCGGCGCGGCGCAGCACGCCAGCCTTTACGCGCCGCTTTATCATCGCGTGGTCAACCGGCTCATCCTCGCGCAACGTCCAGACGCGGGCGGCAATTTGCGATTTGGCGTTATAGGCTGCGCGAGCCAGAAACAGGTGAGCCGACGATTGCACGATCGCCGTGGCGCCAGGTTTGTTGCGCTCCTGGGGCTTGCCGTCGACCTTTTCGATGGCGGAGACGTAAATCCACGGGTCGCCGGAAAGCAAACCTTTTTCCTTGCCCTGTTTGATGGTGATGATAAGCATGTGCGGCTTTCGTTTTCAGGAACGGGATGATACAGCAAGCCGCCGGCGCCTCGGGGCGCGAATCGCACCAGCTGCGTCCGCGAGCTATCGCTGGTAATTCAAATTCAATGCTCTAAAGCAGGCCCTCAGATCGAGGCAAGGATTGGTATTAGACATCAAGCATGCCCCGTGCTGCCAGCGCCTGAGCCTGTTCGATCAATGCACGCATCTTTGGCTGCGCTTGTGTTCGAACCGGAAAGTACAAGTACAAGCCGGTCGTCTTGGGCACGGAAGCGTCAAGCACCCGTACGAGACGGCCTTGGGCCAGGTCGGCCTCGATTTCGATATCGGGAAGATAGGCGCAGCCGAGTCCCTGGCGCGCAAATTCAGCGATCGCCGCGGTATCGTTGGCGATCAGGGCAGTATCGGTTTCGAGTTCATAAGCGCCGTCCGGGCTGGAGAACCGCCATGCATGCAGAAGACCGGAGCTGTTGAATCGGTATCGGATCGTCCGATGGCTTAGCAAGTCCTGCGGCACGCCGGGCACACCATGCCTTTCGAGATACTGCGGCGCTGCAACGACCGACCAGGTCATTTCCCGACTCAGGCGTACCGTGACCATGTCCTGCTCAATCGACTGCCCCAAACGAATGCCGGCGTCGTATCCCTCCGCCACCAAATCGATAACGCCATCGTTGAGCGACAAGTCGAGTGACACGTCCGGATAGTTCGTGCGCATGCTCGGCACCAATAACCGCGCAACCCGCAAGCCGAGTGCTCGCGGGGCGGTAATGCGAAGACGTCCTGCCGGGCGCTCACGGAATGGCTCGAGTGCGGCGAATGCCTCCTCGATCTGATCAACTGCCGGCTTGAGCGTGGCGAGCAGGCTGACACCGGGCTCCGTCAGCGACACGCTGCGCGTGGTGCGCCTGAACAGGACAACGCCATGACGGCGTTCGAGTGCCCGCACTCCCTTGCTGCAAGCGGTCGGGCTGATGGCCAGCTCTTGGGCAGCGAGGGAAAAACTGCGGTGTTTGGCAACAGCCAGGAAGATGCGGATCAGGTCGAGTGAAGTCATTGCATACGATTATGAACCAGAAGTTCATAAGGCATGTAGTCCAGCCCCATTTTTCTCACGAGTTCATCGCTTTAGACTGGCTATTCAACTTCTGGAGACCACAATGACTCATCTTCCTGTACCGATCGCCGCCTATCTCAGGGCCGCAAATGCCAATGACACAACCGCCCTCACCGCCTGCTTCACCGCTGATGCCGTCGTTCATGATGAAGCAAAGGAATATCGCGGTATCGAAGCCATCGTAGCCTGGAAGGCAGAAACCAGCGCCCACTACCGCCCGATCGTAGAAGCCCGGCATATCGAAGGCGCCGACCAGAACTATCGCCTGCGGGCTCTCGTGAGCGGCAATTTTCCGGGCAGTCCCGCCATGCTCTCTTACAACTTTCTACTGCGCGACGACCGGATCGCGGCCCTGGAGATCGGCGTATGAGCACACTGGAATTCCAAGGCAAGCGGGCCCTCGTGACAGGCGGAACCAAAGGCATGGGCGAGGCTATCGCACGCCTGCTGGCACAACGCGGCGCAACAGTGATATCCACCGCCCGCCAGTTGCCGGCAAATCCATTGGCCGGCGTCCGCTACCTGCAGGCCGACCTGGCCACCCTTGAAGGGACGAATACCGTCATTGATGCTGTCGAGCGCGAGATTGGCGGCCTGGATTTGCTGGTCAATAACGTAGGCGGTTCATCGGCACCGGGTGGCGGAGCGCTCGCGCTGACCGATGCCCTCTGGGAAGCTACCATCCAGAGCAACCTGATGTCGGCAGTCAGGCTCGACCGCGCTTTTTTGCCCGGAATGCTTGCCCAAGGAAATGGAGCCATCGTTCACATCACGTCCATTCAACGCCGCCTGCCGCTCCACGAGTCGACCGTGGCGTACGCCGCCGCAAAAGCCGCACTCGCGAACTACAGCAAGTCCCTTGCCAATGAATTCGGGCCGCACGGCATACGCGTGAATGCGGTGGCGCCGGGCTTTATCGAAACCACCGCGGCCACCGCACTGATCGAGCGCATGGCGACGCACCGAGACATCAGCTTTGATGAAGCGCGCGACGTGCTGATGGACTCGCTCGGTGGCATCCCGGTCAACCGGCCTGGCAGACCTGAGGAAGTGGCCGAGGTGGTGGCGTTTTTGCTGTCCACGCGCGCGGCGTTCGTTCAGGGTGCGGAATATGTTGTTGATGGAGGTACGCTTCCGAAGGTCTGAAGCGGGAGCGCAGTCCTATTCGGATGCAGGATCACCGCGCGGTGCGCTATGAAGCCAGCCCGCGGAGAAGGCTGCTGTCGCTTGCAATTGGCGCATCGGCCAGCCCCGGCGCCGTCTCGGGAACCGGCGGAAGCTGCGGACTTGTTTCTTGAAGCGCAGGCACTGCGTCTTCCCACTCCTGGCCCCAGCGTGTCGCTGCAATCGCTATGGCCCCGGGGTGGGTGAGTCTGGCTTTGAGTTCGGGGATGCGGCGCTTTCCAATTCGCCTGTCCGCAGCGAGCAAGATGTCCACGATCTGCCACCGGTCGGCGAAAGCGAAGCTGAGCAACTGGTCGGTTGGCGTGTCGATGTACTCGCGCAATAAACTCGATATCGACGATACGTCCGTGTCGTAAGGGTAGTACGTGGCGTTTTCGCTGAAGTCACGCGGGTAATCCCAGATCACGTCCTTGTCCAGCGTGCACCAGTAGCGGGGCAGGTCCGTGCAGCCGCTGGCCGATGCCATGCGGTATGCGCGGCACTGGATCTGCAGACGCAGCCCCTCGGCGAAAAGTTTGCCGACCTCACGCTGGAGTTTGCTCCATGGTTTCACATCCGCCTCCGATTTACCAAGCTGCGAACATGATAACCGCTGGCCTTTGCCACTGTCCTTACGCCAGCCGAAAATCATGCGGCGAGGCGAGGGACCCGCACCCTGACGCGGCTCCCTCGCCTCGCACGCCGTGCATTTACTTGGGCATTACAACCTTGTCGATGACGTGGATTACGCCGTTATCCGCAACGACATCCGTCTTTACGACATTGGCGTTGTTGACCCCGACTTTCCCGCCTTTCATGCTGACCGACAGGGGGCTGCCCTCTACTGTCTTGACGTTGCCGGCCTTTACGTCCGCGGCCATGACCTTGCCCGGTACGACGTGGTAGGTCAGCACCTTGGTCAATGCGGCCTTGTCCTTGAGCAGCGCATCGAGTTTCTCCTTCGGGATACTGGCAAACGCTTCGTCGGTTGGTGCAAACACGGTGAACGGGCCTGGTCCTTTCAGGGTGTCAGCCAATCCCGCAGCCTGTACCGCGGCGATCAGGGTATTGAATGACCCGGCCGACTTGGCAGTGTCCACAATGTCGGCGGCATGTGCGGCGCCAAATGCGAAGGCAATTGCGGTTCCCAACATAAACTGTTTCATTGCTAGCTCCTGTAGAACGTTAAATTAACCCGCCGCGCGGGGCGGCAGAATGGAAAATGCCTGACAAGAACCCGGAAGAATTGAACCGGGCATGCAGCAAATTTATGCTTTAAATAAGCACATGTCCATTGTTTGACCCAGTATAATTAAACATAATCGGTTCAATTACGGTTCATTCCATGAAAAAATCTGTCAGCACCGAAGAAAACACACCCGCTTCCGAAGATGGCCGTGCTGCCTACCGCAGCGGGGTGGCGGCGCGCCTGGCCGGCCTCTCCGCAGAAACTCTGCGCGTCTGGGAGCGCCGGTATGACTTGTCCGATACCGAACGCTCGACGAGCGGCCAACGCCTGTATTCGGCAGAGCAGGTGCGGCGGCTCGGCATGCTCAAGCAACTGGTGGATCAGGGCCATGCGATTGGCGTGCTGGCAAGGCTCTCGATTGAACAATTGCAGGAGTTGGCAGGACCCCGCGACGGGGAACTGCAGGCGGCGGGACCACTGAGAGTGGCGGTCATTGGTGAAGGCCTGGCGAGGCGAATCGCGGCCGGCGGTCGGGAGGGCGCGGGGCTCGAGGTTCAATGCAGCTGCGCCCGGCTTGAGCATGCCGCATCGCTGCCGCGCGATGCGGACGTGGAACTGCTGCTTGTCGAATTGTCCGAACTCGATGAAAGCGCGCTGCCGATGATTGCATCGGCACGCGAGGCATGCGCGGCCGCCGCGGTTGTTGTCCTTTACCGGTTCTGCGCGAGCGCGACCATCCGTGCATTGCGCGAACAAAATTGCCTGGTCGCACGCGTTCCTGCAGAACTGGGCGAACTGGCGCTGCTCTGTCGGGCGGCCCTTGCCGGCGAGCGCCTGCCGCCGCTGGAGCGGACCGATGTACCCGAGGTGCGTTTCAACGAGGATTTCCTGTCATCCATCACGGCAACCGGCAATCAGCTCGCCTGCGAATGCCCGCGCCACCTGGCCGACCTGCTACTGATGGTGGGGAGCTTCGAGCGCTACAGTGCCCAGTGTGCCTCGCGCAACGAGGACGATGCGCAACTGCACCAGGAACTGCGGAACGCCGCCGGCCGCGCACGCGCCATCCTGGAAACCGCCATGGAACGTTTGGCGCGCGCTGAGGGACTGCCGCTGCCGGGACTGCCGCAGGGAATGTAAAAGATCTTTGGTGTTAGCCGGCGGCGCTACGCGAATGACACCTGCGGCGCAAGAGGCTGCACTTCGGAAGGAGGCAGCGGCCTCGACACGAAATAGCCCTGGATCTCATCGCACTCCAGCGACTTGAGCACCCTGGCCTGCCCGATCGACTCCACGCCCTCGGCAACCACCTTCATGCCAAGCGAATGCGCCATGGTGATGATGGCGGTATAAAACACCGTTCCTTCCCGCGACTGTTCAAGCTGGGCAGTGAAGGCGCGGTCGACCTTGAGCACGTCGAAATCCATGCGCTGCAACTGCGACAGCGAGGAATATCCAGTGCCGAAATCATCGACGAGCAGCGTGATGCCCATGTTGCGTATGGCCCGGATTGCCGACGCCACGGTCTCGCTGTCGCCCATCATCGAGGACTCCGTCAATTCGACCTCGATCAGGCCAGGATCGATTCCGTGACGCGCAATGCAGCTTGCCAGCGTCTGTGCCGGGTCGGCATCCTGGAAGTGTAGGGCGGACACATTGACCGAGACAGGCACCACGTGCCGACCGTGCCTGGCCCAGAACGCCAGCTGTGCGCACACCTTGTCGATGACGCGCTCTCCCAGCCTGGCGATCAGACCCGCTTCCTCGGCAAGCGGGATGAATTCGCTCGGTTCGACCAGGCCCCGGGTCGGATGATGCCATCGCACCAGAGCCTCCATGCTGGTGGTGATTCCGTTGGCCATGGAGACGCGCGGCTGATAATGGACAACGAGCTGATCATGCTCGATGGCATATCGCAACTCCATCTCGTACTGATGGCGCGCTCGCAGGCGCTCGGAAAATTCGGCATCGAAAAAGCAATAGTTTCTTTTTCCCGATGTCTTGACCGAGTACATCGCCATGTCCGCATTGTTGAGCAGCACGGTAGCATCCGTGCCATCCTTCGGAAACACGCTGATGCCGATCGACACGCCAACTCCCACCACGCCCTTCGATATCCTGAACGCGGAGCGAAATGCGTTCAGGATGCGCTCCGCGACCTGGGCGGCATCGTCGGCATGCTCAAGCGGTTCAAGGATGACCAGAAACTCGTCGCCGCCTATGCGGGCTACCCTGTCATGCGGGCGCACCGCGTCTTCGAGCCGGCGCGCCACATTGCGCAGGATATCGTCCCCCGCGTCATGGCCCATGGTGTCGTTGACGGTTTTGAATCCGTCGAGATCGAGGAACAGCAAGGCAAGCATCGCCTTGTCCTGAGCCGCGCGTTCGACCGCCGCCGGCAGGAAGGTATTGAGCCAGTGGCGGTTCGGCAGGCCCGTCAGCGCATCTTCATTGCCGCGCTTTTCCAGTTCGGCTACGTGCGCTTTCATCTCGCTGATATCGCGCATGGTGATCGCAAGATCGTTTTCCGGCCGCGAAACGCGGATGTTGAGCCATTGGGGACCGTTCAGGCGCACCCTGTGCAGGTCGATATCGCCTTCAAAGAAACGTTGATTCATGGCCTTGGTCATCATCTTCATCGCCTGCTGTGCCGCTTCGCCCTGGTAGAGCGCGGATATCGTCGCGCCCAGCAAGGTGTTGCGGCGGATCCCTAGAAGCTGGGCGGCCCTGTCGTTGCAGTCAATGACCTGGAAGTCGGACAGCCGCATCCGTTCATCGTGGAGCGGCCGGGCGATGACGAAGCCTTCATTGCCGACTTCGGTTGCGGTCCGGTAGGTAGCCTGGACCATCTCTATCTGGTGCTTGCGCCAGGCAAGGTGCAAAGACACGCCCATGGCGATCAGGGTAATGAGTGCCAAGAGGCCGGTTCCCGCAAGGGCATTGCCAATGACGGCCTTGCGCCAGGCGTGGTACGGCGCCAGTACCGCTTCCTGGTCCAGTCCTGCCATCGTGATCATTCCATAGTCGAAGGTCGCCTGCCACCCGACATATCTGCTGCGGCCATCGACGAACCACTCCTTGCCATCGAGAAGGCGGCCACTCCTCCATTCATTCAGGACGGGCTTCTTCAGCATGGCCTGGCTCTCCTCGTCGGGCAGGAAGATCGTTTCGCCGATCCGTGCCAGCCTGACCTTCTCGTCCGCACTCAGGATGGCGAAGAAGCCGTGCGCTTTCAGTGTGATCTCGTCATAGGCGGACGTGAAGTAGTCAGGGGTGACCGATACCAGGACGATTCCTCTGAAGCTGCCATCTTCTCCCGACAGGCGGCGTGAAAAGGGAACCACCGGCGTCTTCGAAAAGTTGCCGATGCGAGCCGTTCCAATATGAAAGAGGTCTTCCTTTTCCATGTGGACGCGAAAATACGACTCATCAGCGATATTGACGCGCGCAGCGGACGGTATGGTGCTGCTCAGAAGGTTGCCGTTGCGATCGATCAGGCTTACGTAGAAACCCGATTCCGCCGATTGCAGGCGCGGGTGACGGAATTTCGAAGGTCGGAAATTTCCGTTGGAGGTTTCCCATCCATACTTGATGTAGAGCGTGAGCTGGTCGACGGCTTCCAGGCCGCGGAACAAGTGATTGGAATATGCCCTGCTCAGAATGCCGGCTTCATGGACCGCATTCGCTTCGGTCTCCGCGCGCTCCTTTTCGAGGTAACCCGACAGCACGATCCATCCGATCAGTGCGAGCACCAGCGACTTGGTCGGCCAGAACAGCAGCAGCCAGCGCTTGCGTTTCGCGAACCGCAGGTCGCCGAACACACCCTTCATGCGTACGATCGATGAATCCAACAGGTCGGAAAATGCCATGGGCCACTCCACTGGGCCAGAGGCATTACCTTACCAGCGCCTGCAATCCATCATTCCGAATTAGTGGCTTTGCTTGATTTTCCACAGAGCGCCTTATTTTTGCGCTGGCAATGCGAGGCAAGGTTGCCGCCGGAACCGAAGTGCGGAGCAGGAAGCCTGCCGGAACATGTAGCCCGCACCTTCATCTAATCAGTTCAAATTTCTTACCGTCACGATTATGTCTTCCCATCTCGGCCTGGTATGCATTACCCATTCGCAGGAAGTACGTTACCGCACCATCACACGCAAACGTCTGCTGCAACAGTCCTACGCGGTACAGCAGAAGCTGCTGGAGGAAATTTATCGCGACAACATTCAGCGGCTCGATACTGCCCTGCGCTATTGTGTGCAGGAAAGCATACGACTGTATCGAATGCCCTCCTCCCTGTTTCCATTTTCGGACGAGGATGTCGGCCGCGAAGTGCTCACGAAGCTGAGTGGTGTCGTCGGCCGCGTCGGCGAATGGGCAACCCGCAATAATATTCGCCTTGTGATGCACCCCGATCAGTTCGTGGTGCTCAGCTCCGATTCGGCCAACGTGGTGGAAAACAGCATCAAGATTTTGCAGATGCATGCCGACATCATGGATTTGCTGAACCAGCCGCGTTCACCCTGGGCACTGCTTGAGGTCCATGGCGGCAAATCGGCGCGCGCGCAGGCGTTGATCGAGCGCATCGGCCAACTGCCGGAAGCGATACGTTCCCGTCTCGGGCTCGAGAACGATGAATACGCATATGGCGCACAGGAAATCTACGAGATCTGCATGGCGAGCGGGCTGCCGATGGTCTTTGATGCGCACCATCATGTCATCAAGGAAGGCTTGTCGAGTTATGAAGATCCGAGCGTCGAGGAAATGCTGCTCAAGGCGCGCGAAACCTGGGCCGACCCGGCGCAGCAACTGGTACACATCTCCAATGGCCGTACCGCCTTCAATGACCGCAATCATTCCGACCTGATCGAGATACTGCCCTCGTCCTATGCGCAGGCTCCGTGGATAGAGATTGAAGCCAAGTTCAAGGAGCTGGCGATTCAGAAGATCCGGCAAGTGGGTTCGGCACGGCTTTGAAGATGTCCTCGTCCGGATGCCGCCGGGTAGGCGAGAGCCGGGCGTAGGAAGCTATTCCTCCCTGCAAGGTACGCCGGTCCCGGCCCAAGCGCAGTTCCATCGCAGGTTCGGCCTTGGCCAGCGGCACTTCGCTCCCGGTCAACCACAAGCGTTCGGCCAACAACTTCAGCGCGGTGGCTTCCCTGGCTAGATCGCGATGCGACTCCACGCCGAGCGCGCTCAATCTCATGGCATCCGCGCTCAACATGGTCGCAAGCTTTGTCAGGTGCTCGGCAAGGCTCTTCGTGCTAATCGTGTCCATGGCATTGTCCTCCTCATGAGCGGATCATGCCTTATTTCCAGCGACGCAGCGCGCGCCAAGAGCAATCTGCTCAAATTTTGAAAGCCGTTGCGGCAATAGCGCAACAGCTTCAAGCGCAACACTCTTGTCCTGCCTGCTGTGAATAAGGAAGATAGTTTCTTGAACAAACATTCTTAACGACAAGTTAAAAATTAAGCAGACATCTTCAACGAATGAGCGCAGACTGCTTCATTGCAGCAGCCCTTTATCTGCGGAGGAGAAATGGAGACAATCGTTATTCAAAGCAAGCACCGTCCCCCCTCGGATGACTCGCTGTCACGCCTGCTCGCATTGTCCAAGGATATCGACGAAGTGGAAAACCTCACCATGTGGTTTGGAATAGAAAATGAATCGGGCGAGGTATACCGCATAGTCGGAGTAGATGGAGTGGCAGACTATGTGAAGATCTTAAAGCAGCTGCGCGATGCAGGATACTGGATCGAATCCCTCGAGGCGGAAGTGCCGGGAGCCTTGCATGCGGTGGTGAAAGCGAAAGGCAAAATCCAGGCACGGTAAACCTTCATCGCCGCTATCGCCAAAGAAGATATGGCATTTATTCAGCCTTGCTGCCTTAGTCCGGAGGTTCCATGAAACACGGCAATCTTGCAACACTAATCTTCTGTGCGCTTCTGATCATTTCAGCCGTCGTCGGCAAATACCTTTTTCGCATTTGAAGCGATATGCTCGCCAAGTATCCGCGAACCGCTATCGGCGAACCGCTATCGATAAGCCGCTATTCTTCACGGTTACGCATGTTCCATGACAGGCTCGCCAAGCAATCCGGCAATGACACCTAATATCTCCGGATGGTGAACCATGCCGAAGTGGCTGACCCCGTTGACTTCGATGTTCCGATGCTGACCTGATTCCGGTCCGACGCATTTTTCCCAGCTGACAATGCCATCCGTCTGTGAATAAATCGACGTGGAGCGTACCGGCATGCCGGAGGATTCGCTTAGAGAGGATTCCCCCATCAGTCCGAATGGAGTCGCAAGAGTGATCACCTGGCGAATGCGAGACGGATGGCGATGGCCAAGTTCCCGTGCGTATGCTCCGCCGAGGCTCCAGCCGACGATAGAGATCGGCGAATGATGCCGGTCATGCAGTTCTTCGACCTGCCTGCCAAGCATTCGCATCCACCCCTCGAGATCATGTCCATGGCCGCCATTGATGCCGTGCTTCCAGTCATAGACCGCATATCCCAAATCCCTCAAACGTGTACGCAGATCCAGCGTGGCCGCTCCACTGGCGGCGAGCCCCGGAATCACCAGAACCGGATGACCATCACCCTGCATCAGGGAGCCGGAAAAATTCATCTGCCCTGCCAGATAATTGCAAACCGCATGGTACGGCTCCAGCGCAAATAAGAACGGCGAAGCCGAAGTGCCATTATTTGGATAAAACATAGTTGTTCCTGACCAGAGAATTAAATGATTGACTGCCGTCTCCTTTCCAACTGTGCGTTCGGTTCACGCAATAAGGCGGGAGACTTCGGTGAAACGCATTGCGTCGCCGTCTCCTTCAATTCGTTTTTGCGTCACCTGTGTGCTTTTGAAGCGTATTTGTTTTTAAAGCCTGTGGCAGTTCATGCGAATGAAATCGGTGCTCTCATCAGGAGTCGCAGCATGCGCTTGCCGCGACTGGCCGGACGAATTTCAGGGTGTGGATTAGTGCGCCGTTTTAACGATGGTGCCCGGGCTGGCTCGCTCAGCCGGCGGCTTTGTTGCTGTAGCCAGCCTGTCGAGCGCTTCCTTTTGACGTTGTGCGGCTTTTGATGTTTCTTCGTTGGCGCGCTGTTCGACTTCCCTCACCATGGCTTCCGCGGTACGCGCCGATTCAGGAACGTGAGATTCCAGGGTCTTGGCCATGCCAGCCTGGGTTTCGGCAAAAATATTCTGCACATGCTGTTGATAGGCACGGATCTTTTCCGCAGCAGGCTGGGACTGGCCCGCTATGATCGAAAGCGCCTCCGTCGGATTTGCAGCACTCATCAGCTGCCGTGTATTGGACAGGGACTCTTCCATGAGCGTCGCGGCGACCTGAACATTGAGCTCGTTTATTTTTTGCATGCTGTCAAAGACGCGCCTGGACAGATCGCTCATGAAGGAAAACTGCGCATCGATTTGCATTCTTGCTGCGGGAGAGGGAGATTTCTGAATCATGCCAAACATAGTAATTCCTTTGCCTTCGTTATTCTGAATCGGGAGATTGCAGAATTGTTATTACCGGGGTAGGAGTCACTGCGGGAGGACTGCGTTCAATCTATTTGTGCATTGCGTCATTGTATAAAGCTATCAATTCCGGCAGTGACGATATGTGGACCCGTTAGTGGCGATTGGTGGATGAATGATGTCAACCAGGAAGTATGGAACGGTGGCGTGAGCGCTTCCGTTGCAGACTCGCGTACGCGCGCGATGACCTCTACTCCTGCTGCGGGAGCCTTGTTCATGGGCCTTTAGGTAGGGAAGAAGGGGTTCCCGTTTTTTCGGCCATTGCTTCCGACCATTGCTTTGGTTGCCGGAGCGACCGAATCAATTCAATTGAATTTTGCTGCGCCCTACAGGATCAGCACCGTCCATGGAAGCCGGTCCACCCGCATTCCGGTTTGCGCCGTGGCATAGATAAGCGCCGCAAATCAGAAACCGGCGCATCTGGTCGTCGGTAAGCCTTTCGGAAGCATCCGAAAGTGTCTCCGCATACATCGCTGCGACCGCCTGGGGATCAGCGTCCCGCGTCTCGATCCGCATCAGTAAAGACATAATCTGGTACTCGTCCATCACACCCTCCTGAAAGAGCAATTCAAGATTAGATGAGTGGGATTCCTATGGATATGTATGGTTCAAGACAAAAAAATCTGCGCCGAGGCGAGCAATGAGCTGCGGCGCGATGCCGGGGCACTATCAGGCTTCCGCAGCAGGTCCGCACCGAGTGGACGTGCATTGACCAATGATGATGCTTGTCCACCGGCCTAATTCCGGTGCTTTCACGGCTTGCCCATAGTCATTTGGTGATGGATGAATTTCGCAATCAGGAGAATTTGCAAGCCGGTGGCAAGACCCGCTTGCAACAGTTACTGAACGTCAATCAGGCACTGATGACGGTGTATGTGATGAAGGCGGCCTTCAAGGACTTGTGGGAACCCGGCGGCGGCAAGTCGTGGCGCCATGCCTGACGCACCTGGCTGGCCCAGGCACGGGAGAGCGGCATCGAGCCGTTACGTTGATTCGCCGATCGCCTGGCGCCTTAGTGACGCGACATCCTGGCTCGCATGCGCTGGCCCATGCATACCGGCCACCTCGAAGGCATCGATAACCGTCTCAAGGTCATGAAACACATGGCTTACGGATACCGCGACAGCAGCGACTTCTTCCTCAAGATCAAGGCCGCCTTCCCCGGAAATCCGTGAAGAACTTGAAAAAAGGCCGGGTCTGGAGACCCGGCCAATAAACCATGAACTAACTACATTTTTACAACGTGGACTTCATTACAGCTGCGACATCAGGTGCCGATGCGACCGCCGTCATTCTTTGTGATCACGATCGTGGCAGAACGCGGACGCTTGCCTGCGCCGTAACCAGCGTTCGAAGGCCACTGGCTGGTGTACTTTGACGGATCGGCGACATTGGCAGCAGCGGTGTTCTCGCCAGGATGCTGAATGTTGACAAACATCGCTTTGCCATCGGGTGTCTCCGCCAGACCAGTGATCTCCGAACCGACAGGCCCAACCAGGAAGCGCTTGAGCGTATCGGGTGTCGCGGCCTTGCCGACATAAGTGTCCACGGTCAGATTGGAGCCGTTCGAGCGCGGGTAGGTGAGAGTGACTTTCTTGCCATCACCGACCTGTCCCGGAATGCCGGCGACCATCATGCAATTGGTCACATCGGTGTACGCGCCGTCGTCGGTCTGGAACCAGCAGATGCCAGTCGCCGCGCTGAATGCGATGCCGTCCGGGCTGGAGAAGTCCTGATCCTCGGTCAGGCCGGACAGATTCACCGTTGCGGCCGCGGCCTTCGCTTCCGCACCGAACAGATAGACGTCCCAGTTGAACGATGTGGCAGTGCTGCCAGCGGCACCTTCACGCACGCGCAGGATATGGCCATTGACGTTGCCGCGCTGCGTCGAACTGCCCTTCATGTCGGTATAGGCGCGCGGATTGGCCGCGTCAGGAGCGGATTGGCTCGATCCAGACGGCTCTGCAACACGGTTGCTGTTGTTGGTCAGCGCGAAATAGATCTCGCCGTTCGCCGGGTTGGTCGAGCACCACTCGGGGCGATCCATCTTGGTTGCGCCGACGGCGTCTGCCGCAAGGCGGGCGTTGACGAAGACGTCGGCCTGATCAGCGAACTTGTAGCTGGCGTAGCCTGCGATGGCGGGGTTCGTGACCGACAGCTCGATCCACTGGCCGGTACCGTCCGCGTTGAACTTGGCGACATACAGCTTGCCGTTGTCAAGGTACTTGTCGCC
This sequence comes from Noviherbaspirillum album, assembly GCF_035916955.1. Taxonomy (NCBI): domain Bacteria; kingdom Pseudomonadati; phylum Pseudomonadota; class Betaproteobacteria; order Burkholderiales; family Oxalobacteraceae; genus Noviherbaspirillum; species Noviherbaspirillum album. The sequence goes on from NZ_JAWIIV010000043.1 coordinate 21,339, forward strand.
AACGGCGAGACGATCGGACGCGGTCGCGTCGGCGGCCGACCATACCGCAGTGGATACAAACTTGAAGATGTACTCATTGCGGGAGTCATCGCCCATGTACACGGCGAGCGGCTGACCGGCCACGACCTTGCCGAACGCCGCGCTCTCATGCGCGAAGCGGCCCAGCGCGGTGCGCTTTTTAGCCAAACGCGTCTTGTCGTAGGCGTCCATCTCGACGATGTAGCCCATGCCGTTCATCTCGTTGCGGTAATCATCGCTGCCATCGGCCGAGGCGCCGGTCTTGCTGATGTCCCAACGCGCATACTTGTCGTCGGAGCCGCCGGTTTCCCAGCCGTGGCGAGTCGTGGCGCCCTGGCTGCGGCCGTAGCGCCTGAGCGAGGCGACGCTCTTGTCGTTGCCGCGCGCAGCGTCATCGGCGCTGCCGCGTGAGAAATATCCCGACCAGTTTTCCTCGCCGGACAGGAAGGTGTTCCACGGAGTCTTGCCAGTGCCGCAGTTGTTCAGCGTGCCACGTGTTTTGGTGCCGTTGGGAGAGTACTTGGTAACCATCAGTGCGTTGCCGCGTGCCGGGCCGCTGATGTCCATCTCGGTCAGCGGGGTGACGCGGCGATTGAACGCTGAATCCTTAATGTATTCCCATTTCGCGCCGTTTCTGCGCACTTCGACCACGGCTAGACCGTGGATGGCGACTTCCTTGTCGATCTCGGCTGCCGGACGGGGTAGCGTCATCGTGCCGCCGTTGGGATGCAGGAAGAACGACGAAAGCTTCTCATCGGTGGTCGCCTCGTGGTTGATCGCCAGCAGTCCGCGGTCGTTGCCGGAGAAAGTGGGCTTTCCGTCGGCGGTGAGACCGAAATACTCCATGCCGTCATGATGGTCACCGGCGCGGTTCTCGAAATCGCTGTCAGTACCGTCGTTTTTAAAAGCTGGCGTTGAACCTGTCAGCGGATCGCCCAATGCGTACAGTACGCTAGCGGTGTAGCCTGCTGGTACCACTACGGCGTCAGCGAGGCTCTTGGCTACTGGATTAAAGCCAAGCAGCTTTTCGGTCGGAGCACCCGGCACGGTCGGAGTGGTAGGCGCGGCGACCACGCCGCCGTCACCTGAACCGCCGCACGCGCTCAAGCCAATCGTGCCCAGCAGCGCGCCCGCAGCCGAGGCCACGCCGCCGCGCAGCAGTGAGCGTCGGCTCAGACGGGCGTTGAGGACCGTGCTGAAATGTTCATTGGAGGAATCGTTCGAGCTGATGTCGTCGTGGTCAATCGCAATGCGGGGAAGGTCAGTCGGCTTGTTCATTGGGCTATGTCCTATTGTCAGTTGGAAAAGACCCGCGAATGATAGGGACGCAGAATGACGTAGGTATGACAGAGTTATTTCATGACGATGACATGCTAGGCGCTGGGAGCCCGGCTTTCCCTGAAATCGGGTCAAAACGACCGCGGCGTCAGTGCAGGGATGGACCGTTGTTCATCCGTAAAAAAATGCCGGCTCGCCGTTTCGTACCTCCATCTGCCCGAAAATCCTCAAGATTGGATTTATGAAGTGGTTCTAATAGAGCGCCGTAGTTTTGGTTGTTTAACGTAAGGCTAGCTATGAATGAAAACGACCTTGATGGTAAAGCGTGAATTAAAATACATTCACAGAACGCTTACTTTTCTGAAGCTGGCAGAAAGTCACATTGCTGAAATGATTGCCTCGTAGAGTTTTCCGGGAAGTAAATTCTCAAGGAAAGCTCCCGTGGCCGAAATCGAAACCGAATCCGAAACCGAATCCGAATTCCGACACTTTTTTCCTAACGTGGCCTACTTTAGCAGCTTTGATGAGTTCGAAGCCTGGTTCACTGCTCAAGCTCAGCTTTATTCGTTGAACCACGCGCCTGCTATTTCGGAGCTTAAGAAGATAAAGCCAATTACGACTGAGACTACTGGCTGATCTCCTCCTGTTCCCGAGCCAGATTAGTAAGCAGTAGTGCAGATCTTGACGAATGTGAACAAGCTTTTAGGGAAAATTTTGTCATGCGAGGCGACGAATGTTTGCAGAAACTTTGCCGAGCTAGAATTTCTCCTTAATTATTAATTTCTCTTAAGGTCTGGTAACTCTCGTTAGTTACGGGAACAAACCGTGTCGCGTCGAGGTTGGAAAGCAATCTGGCTTTCCGCACACTTTCATGACCCAAAAATACATTCGTGATTTTCTGCTTATATAAGTCACAGAGCTGACCACGATATACGAACGGGTCGCGTGGAATAGGATCCGAGCGCCAGATCACCCGTACTTCCCGACTTCTCCCTGAATCCTCAACAGCAGCCGCCAGATTGGTGCTGCCAACGAACGCTGCATCCGCCTGCCCCTCAAGGACTCTGTTAACGGATTGGTCATGGCTTCCCGTGTACCCAATTTGGCTAAAGTGCGTCTCCAATCGCACGCCGAATGTCTTTGCAAATACGTGCTTCGGGATCAAGGCGCCGGATGTGCTTTCGGGATCAACCAACACGAGCCGCTTTCCGCGCAAAGAAGCGATATCGCGTATCTCGCTGTGCGCACGAACAACTAACAACGAAAAATAGAACGCGCCGGCCGGAGTGAATGCATTGGCCTTATGTGCATATGAGGCAAAGGCAGTCACCTGAGGATCGATACGATTTGCCTCCACATACGATGCGGGGCCGAGCCGAGCAATGTGAATTGCACCAGATACCAGCCCTTCAATTACGGCACCATACGAGTGAGGTGTATAGACTTCGACTGGGATACGGAGTGCGGCTCGCAGTTCTTCAAGAAGTGGCTGCAATTCAGCGACATCCCGCTGCACATTTCCCTGCGGGATCAGGGAAAAACGCAATTTTGTCGGTTTCTCGCAGTTGGTCGCATGACCATTCATACATGAGAACGCCAAAACGATGGGGGTCAAGCAGAGGAGGAGTCTTTGAGGCGATAAAATCATGAGGAGCGTTAGACGGTGAGGACCTGCTGTTGAAGCAGTGATTCAATATTTTCGGGCGCGGCCGGTCGATGCAAGTAGAATCCTTGTGCGTGGTTACAGCCAACTGCCTTCAGATGGACTAGCTGGTCCTTGCTCTCCACACCTTCCGCGACGACGATCAACCCCAGGTTATGGGCAAGCGTAATCATGGAGGCCACAATAATGGCGTCATTGGTGTCGTTGCGAAGATCGCGGACGAAAGAACGGTCAATCTTGATCGCACTGATTGGCAGCTGTTTTAGCCAGCTCAGATTGGAGAATCCCGTACCAAAATCGTCAAGGAACACGCGTATGCCAGCATTGGTCAACTGCCGCAGGTTGGCTTGCGCCGCTTCCGTGTCGTCGATGAGGCTACTCTCCGTAACCTCAACTTCAATCATGCATGGAGCGAGGCCATGATTCTCGATCGCGTGGATTAGGTGACGCGGGAGCTGGCTATCGCGCAGATGCTGCGCTGATATGTTGATCGCAACAGGCACTGTAGGGACTCCGTTTGCCCTCCACTTCGCGATCTGAGCACAGACCGCATTAATAACCCAATAGCCAATCGGGATGATGTAGTCATTTTGCTCGGCAAGCGGAATGAAATCGTTAGGGAAAATCAGGCCATGGACGGGATGCTCCCATCGAATCAAAGCTTCAAGACCGCCCAGGCGAAGGCCATCCAGTTCATACTTGGCCTGATAATGCAGACAGAATTCGTTGTCCTGTATTGCGCTCTTGAAGCGGCTCGTCAATTCGGATTCACGCACCGCCAAGGCGTTCAGGGAAGCATCATAAAAATGGAATCGGCCCTGCCCCTTCTTCTTGGCGATGTACATTGCCTGGTCGGCATGAGTAATCAGTTCCTGATAATTTTGACCGTCACGCGGGTAGAGCGCGATACCGATGCTGGGACTCGTCTCGACAAGCTTGCCATCCAAGGTGTACGGCTGCGACAGATCGTTGGCGAGCTTTGCAGCAACCTGATTTACATGTTCTTCGGAGCGCATCTCCGACAGCAGTACTGAGAATTCATCGCCGCCCAGGCGCGCGACCAGGTCGTAATCGCGCAATGAGTCGCGCAATCGTGCCGCGACCGCCTTAAGCAGAAGGTCGCCTACGGCGTGGCCAAGCTCATCGTTGATGCTTTTGAAGCGATCGAGATCAAGGAAAAGAAGCGCATATAGATTTCTGCTGCGCCTTGCACGTTTCAATTCATTGGTAGCAAGTTCGGTAAAGAATCGCCGGTTAGGTATGCCGGTGAGATAGTCATGCGACGCAAGTTCCATAGCGCGCAGCTTCTCTTTTTCCAGCAGGCCTATCAGTTTGACATTTTCCTGCTGGGAGACTGTCATCGCCTCATACAGCCGTTGCTGTCGCTTTAACCCGAATACCGCCCCTGTTGTAATAAGAAATACCAGGAAGGAAACAGCACTGGATGTTGCAACGTAGGTTTTGTGCTGTTCTTCGAGCTTTTTCAGAACGATCTCGGGATCGTAAGACACGGCGACAAGAACTGGATGTCTGTCTAATGTGCGAACCGACGTGAGCGAAAGGTCTGTCACGCCAGCGGAGGGCGCAACCCTCTGGAGAAGCGTTGATCCGGATAAACGCAGGGCAGATAGGGAGGATAGGCTACCGTCCCTTAGCACTGCCAGGACTCGGCCATCCTGGTGCATAATCTCAACACTGCCGCCTGCTCCCAGTTCTACGTCGCGATATTGCGTCAGAAAATAGCCAAGATCGATGATCGCTCCATAGTACCCGGCTGGCGTCTTGCCACTATCGAGCGGCACAAGAATTGGCAAGCGCCATGCATACCGTGCCGATACAGGCGGTTGGCCCACCAACATCCCATGCTTGTCTATGTTTGGTATCTTCATCGCATGCAACACCAAAGATTCGAGCTCGGGTTCCGAAACCTGTTTCGCCGACGAATACGCCAGAGAGCCGTCTGCCCTGAACAGGGCGGCCCGCACATAAGCGCCATCCTCTACAAGCTGCGGATTAAGGTATGGCCGGATTTGTCGATCACCGTCCAGAAGAAAATCAAGCCCGATGGTGGCGTACAAGGATGAGCGGTTAAGCAGTGCAGAGAAATTTGTAGCGATGATATTAACGATATTGTCCGCGCTGCTTTTTGCTGCCTGCAGAGCCACCTTCCTCTCATTCTCAACGCGGGTGGCGTGCATCGCCCACACCGAGAAGAACGCCGCTGCACCAATTATGAGCGCAACATGAACGAAGTGGTCTCGCTTCGATAAAAATTTACACCAGCGTGACGATAAGGAGGACAGGAGTTCGGACGCGAACATAAAGAACGTGGTGAGGCATCACGTGGAAAGTATTTTATTGCGCGATAGTATCAGCTTGAATTGACATTGTTGTGACATGTAGTACAGATAGCACAAACCGGTTTCATCCTCGTACATCCTCGGCGGCACCAGGCGGCCATTAGAGCGTTTTCGGCTTGACTGTACTGACGATGCCGGAACATTTGCCCGCAGTACTGCGTTGTGTCTACTTGCCATGGCCCCGCCATGTCGCGTCACCACGCCTTGTCCTACGGTCAAATCTTCTCGGCCTCGCCTAGTCCGGTCAAGCCGAAAACGCTCTAGTAACGCATGGAGCGCCAGTTCCTTATTCATTCGCGACTGCAGCGGCGAACGGAGAGATGCGTGTACTGGCACGATGCTTTTTGTCTAACCATCCAACGACACGTGTAGCCATTCATACTAGCTGCTGCGGAGACTTCCTGGAGCGCTACGTGGGTAATGAGATGGGCTCTTCGCTGGTCACAAGTCTTGGCCACATGCACCTTGTCGCTTGACCAACTTGCGGGCGTCATCGCCGACACAAGCTGTCCGTGACCGGAAGATCATGCTGGATTAAGCACGCCGCGGAGTTCGCAGCAAAGGAGTGCGTGATGCGCCCGGTGGTAGGAGACGTCACCAGCTTGTGTCAGGCGCCCTTCGGCCCCGGAGGGAAAAATGCGCGGATATCCCCTATTCGGTCCTGTCCCGCCACTTTCTGGTAGGCGGTCAGCAAGGGCCCAGGGTCGAGGTGCGGCACCGGCGTGAAGCGCTTGTCCCCAGCCTTGTTCAGATCCCAGTTCTCGAAGCCGCATAGCAGCGGGTCGACATCCAGGCTGATATAGTTGCGGCACACGAAAGGCCGGTGTTCATAGATCGAACAGGCGTCATCCACTAGGAAGGTACACGGCGTGTCGCGGCCAAAGTCGTGTATGCGCGGCGGCACGTAGTCAGGTCGCAGCTGCACCGCGGGACGGCCGATCGCGTGCCCTATCGCATCCGCCTCTGTCTGCGACATCATTACCCGCTGCTTGCAGCACGCGGAGCATCCCTGCTTGCACGCGGCATGTTCACCGGCGTACGAGCGCACCTCGGACACCAGTGCCTGGATGCGGATGATCTTGTTCCTGCGCGAACCGCTTTCCGCGAGCACGCGCTGCAGCTTTGCCATCAGTGCCGGCTCGGACGGCGCGAAGGCCTGATCTATCTGGCGCGTGACCGCCGGGACGCGCTCTTCCAGCGCAGCCTTGCGCGCATCGATCCGCGCGAATATGTCTTCCATGATTGCCTTCCCGTTTTTCCGGATCATGCCACGAACGCAGCCGCCGGACAATGCGCCGCAAGCGCGCTTGGCGTGTGGTCGTTATCCGAGGCGCCGAGCGGGTCTTCGATTTCATTCCCGCAGCGCGTCCGGCAACGCGTGCTTCGCAAACGAGGTCGGAAACGATCAGCCACGTACGCGGTCGATTTCCAGGTGGGTACCGAGCGTGCTAACTGCCTGTCAAGTGCTGGCGACTTCGATGGACGATTTGGACGTTGGCGAAGTCGGCATGCTGCGGCGCGGCGGCTTCCGGTTCATGCGCCTGAACGGATGGCGTGGGAAAATGGCATGAAGCCTAGGCTGATTGCGGAAAGACTAGATTACGCTATGGTGGCAAACGTTTTCGCAATGAAATTGCACCTTTCGGACCTGGTAGTCCGTGCCTGACCTGAGATTCGGGTCCGATCCCGCAGTGGCTGTTTGGAACACATCTCCGGCCTGAACGAAACAAAGAATAGGATCAGTAATGACGGTGCTCGTATCGGTAAAAATCAATGACGGCGTGGTGATGGCCACGGACAGCGCAAGTTCGTTTGCCAGCGGCATGATCTATAACAGTTCCCGCAAGATCGTGCATCTGCGGCAGGACATTCCGGTTGCCGCCATGGTGACGGGAGCCGGCGGCATTGGCAATGAATCCCTTGCCACCCTGCTCAAGGACCTGGGGCAGCGCTTCACCGGATCGGTGCCAGGATACTCCGATTGGATGATCGATCCCGCCGACTACGATATCGAACGCATTGCCGTGCGGCTCAGGCAATTCCTGTTCGAGGAGAAAGCCGTTCCGCACGGCGCCACTACGTGGACCAAGGTGCGGGTATGCGGTTACTCCTCGGGTCGTCCGCTGGCGGAGATCTGGGAGGTCAACATGATGGGTGAGCACTGTCCGCCCCCGTCGCGCATCCAAAGCGAGGAGGAATTCGGGCTGCGCTGGGACGGCGAATATGAAGCGCTCGACCGGCTGGTTTTCGGGCTGGGCACCAGGTTCAATGAATTTGCCGTCAAGCATGGCATGAATAGCGAAGACGCCGCCAGCCTTAGGGAGAAGGTCGTTCCGGAGCTGTACGAACTGCTGTTCATCGAGGCGATGCCGATGCAGGATGCCATCGAGCTCGCCCGTTACCTGGTCGAGACAACGATAGGCTTCGTCAAATTTTCGGTGTCGCGTCCCAAGGTGGTTGGCGGCCCGATCGAGATTGCCACGATCAGCAAGCACGAAGGATTTCAGTGGATACAGCGCAGGGAGCATTGACCGGCCGCTCAAGCGCAGGCAAGTGCATGGGCAAGTGCGCGGGCAGCATCGGCCCGCCCGGCAAACTCAATAGTCCGTCGTGATTGTCAAATGATGCGGTATCGCTCCGCAGGCGTCGCGATTCTGCCACAGCACGTTGACCATGGCCGGTTCGGATACGCCCAGATGCCGCGCCATCATCTGCATGCCAAGCACCGTCGCCGCGCGTACCGCGCGCTCCTCGGCGCTGCCGCGCAGCAGGAGCACATGGCCATCGATCTTCGCCGCCAGTTCCGCCGAATACCGCAAGACCCTGATCGAGCGCATGACACGCGGCATCTGGTAATTGGCTGCGACGCAGACATCGCATTCGACAGCCCGGCCCTGCTCGCCAAGATAGCTTGCAAGCCACATGACCGCCAGCTGCGCCCGCAGCAAGTAATTATCCTGGCCGAAGGAGACCGGAAACAGGTGGGCAAGCCGCTGCGCCTGGCCGGCACCCAGCGAGCCGCCGGCGGCGGCGTCCAGCAGTTCCGCGGCCGCCTGCTCCAGGCGGTCTTCCGCCAGCACTTCGCGCAGGAAATGGGCCCTGCGCTTGGGCAGTGAAATATCGCCGAAGAGTTCCACGACCGCATCGGGGTCTCCTGCGCCAAGCCGCCTGCGCAAACCCGAGGCGGTCGCTTCCTCGCCCCAGGCGTGATCAAACGCCGCCATCAGGCCGTTTGTGCCGCCTTCGCCGCGCCATTGATAGCGTGCCATGCCTTGCGGCGTCGGCGTCCAGAACATGAAGTTCAGGCTGTTGAACGCGATGCTGTAGGCCGCCGCCCCGGCAGCGGTCTTGCCGGCGGGGCGTTGGGGCAGTCCAATGCTCGTTCGGCCGAAGCGGTCGGCGCGCACCGGCAGGCGCTCGATCGCTTCTGCATCGATGGCGACGAGTTCGGGCTGGTAGTCGAGCCGGGCCTGGGCAATGAGGCATTCTTTCGCGCTGTGGTGGTTTGTCATCCTGGTCCGTAAACGTCAATGAAAAATCAATGAAACATTAACGGGCGGATTGCCCGGCACTACGCGACGCCATTCCTACAGCTTCGCTTCAGCCTTCAATTTCCTCACCTCGCCGACCAGAGCAACGAACGCTTTGGTGCATGGGGTGCCATTGGCCAGCATAGCCTGCGCCTGTTCATACTCGCCGAGATTGATTTGCCGCACCACCTTTTCCAGTTCCGCGTGAAAGGCGGCGTGGGCATCAACGCAGGGTCGGTAATGCTTGAGGAACTGGAAGCGGCGCTCTGCTTCGCCATGCAGCCAATTGCCGAGCAGGCAGGCATCGAGCTTGGCAACACCTTTCACATCCAGTTCATACTTGCCGTTGATGGCGGCCAGAAGCTTGGGCTTCATCTCCGCATCTTTTGCCAAGGCTTCTTCCAGATTCACATCATCCTCCGATGACTATTGGCCGCGATGCGCATTCCGCGTTCCGGCGCTTGTGCCGGACGGCGATGTCATGCATGCAAACCGTGCCGGCGGGTCTTACCGCGCCAGGGCGATTTCAAACAGCGCATCCTGTGCAGCCACGCCGCGGGCGAACGCCGGCGTGCGGACTACGCCGTCCTTTTCGTCGTCGCCTATTTCGAACCATTTGCCGCCGCTTGCTTTCCATTCGTCGTGTTCGTAAGTAGGCTGCACATCGAATGCATACCAGCAGCCGCTGGCGTCCATCGCCATGAAGCGTGCGACAAAATCGCTGGGGAAGTCTATCCCGGTCAGGCCGAGTTCGGCCGCGGTCTTAACGGGGATGGTGAGTGCCTGAGTATCTGCGGATGCCATAAAACTGTCTTTCATTGCTGATCAAATCATTGTGTTTCGCCCGTGCGAAGCCGGCACGACGCGAGCATCGCGGAGGTTATTTCTAACGGGCAATTCGATAATGGCAGATTTGGCGCGCGGATTCAATCCGCGAATGATTATCGCGGCAGGATTATTGCAGGCGGCGCGACACTGCCTGTGGCCTATTGCACGACCGGCAATAGGCAGCGCGGAGGAGGACGGGCGTTACTTGCCCTTTTCGCTTGGCGTCCTGACATGATCGCCGAGTACATCCTGCACATACAGCATGGTGATCAATACCGCGGCAACCGCCGCGAGCGGGGTAGCCAGCGCAACGCCCGCCATGCCGAGCAAGGCTCCCAGCAGTACCTGCGTGGCAATCGTCAATGCCGGCGGCAGCGACACGGTTCTCTTTTCGATCAGCGGCATCAGCAGATAGCCTTCCGCCAGCTGGATCGCCAGGAAGAGCAGCGCGACATAGCCGGCTTGCAGCGGGTCCTGCGTCAATGCAATCAGCACCGCCGGCACGCCGGCCATGATGGGGCCGACATAGGGAATGAAATCGAGCAGCCCGGCGATGATGCCAAGTACCAGCGCGAGCGGGATATCGAGCATCACCAGTCCTGCGGTCGTAACGACGCCGACGACCAGCATGGAGATAGCCTTGCCGGCCAGCCACTGGCCGAGAGTGCGGCCGAGTTCGTCGAATACCTGTCGGACGCGGGCACGCTTGCGCTGCGGCACCAGGGTGACGATTCCGTTGATGTACACGCCCGGCTGATAGGCGAGATAAATACCGACAAAGACAATGATGGCGATGTTGCCGACCACGCCGAGCAGGCCCGAGAAGAATAGGCCGGCACGCGGCAGCAGCGATGCCAGCTTCTCGGCCATCTGATCCGGCGGCGGCAGGCCGTCCATCAGCTGCGCCATCAGCGGTGCCTGCGACATCCGTTCCTGCAGGTTCTTGAGCGCCTGCGGGACCGTATTTGCCAGTTCGCCGGCCTGCTGCGATACCTGCGGCGCCATCAGCCAGCCCGCGCCGGCGAATACCAGCAGCAGCAGCGTCACGACCAGGCTAAGCGCCATCCAGTGCGGAAGATGCAGCCACTGCCGGACGCGGCGGCTTATGTCGAACAGCAGGATGGCAAAGAGAATGCAGGCAAACACCAGCATCAGGACGTCGGCGGCATACCAGACGATGCCGGCGACGGCTACGAACAGCAGGCTGACGGTATCGAACAGCACGGTGCGGTGCATGAAATGCCGGTCTTCGCGGCTGCTGTGGCCCCGCGGTTCTGCCTGCTGATCCGGCTGCGGCTGCGCCAGCTCCGCTGTCGGCGCAGATGACCGGAGTTCGTCGGTGGGTTTTGCGATGATCGCCTCCTTGCTTGGCACGGCTCATGCTGCTGCAGCCCTGCTTCCGCAAGTTTGGACATTGCGCCTCGCAATTGTTTCTCGCTGCAAAGTCAAGCTTTGCATTAGCTCAATTCCCGCACCGGAGCGGTAGAGCGTGAGCCGTTCAGTGGCAGTCCGGCACGTCCTGATCGAGGTACACCTCGAATGCGATGTGCCTGACCGCCTTGGCGACCAGATGATCCGGAAAGCGGCTGGTCGACCAATCCTTGGCGACGCGGGTGAGCGCCGCCGCCGTTTTGGTATCGCTCTTCGGCAAGATAAAGGCCAGCCGTGCGCGGGGTGCCGTGACTGGAAGGCGAGCCGAGAACTTCTTCCATTCCGGCAGCTTGATCAATTCTTCCAGCATGGTGTGATCATGCACGGCGGCATCGCAATCACCGGTGCGCACGGCCAGCAGCGAATCCGCCGGCGCTCGCTTGACGATCTCGACGGCGCCGTACTGCGCGGCCAGCGTACCCACATACAGACCGCCTTCCGACAGGCAGACCTTGCGGCCCTTGAGCTGCGCCCAGTTCTTGATATCGGTATCGGTGCGCATGATGGCCATCGGCGCGACGGCATAATCGAGCGGGATGACGTTCGCCGACCTGTGGACCGGGGCATCGTCGCGCACGGCAGCAAGCACGACATGCGCCTTGCCGGCATCGATCGCGGCCACGGCATTGTCCGGCGCGACGCGTACCGTCGACACCGGCAGGCGCAGGCGCTTGCCCAGCTCCTGCACCAGTGCGCCGTCGATGGCATCGGGCGTGCGGAACTTCATTCCGCCCTTGTATTCCGGCTCCACGTAGCCGATGCCCGCAATGAGCTGCTTGCGCTGCGCTGCCTCATCCATTCCGCTTCCCGCATGCGCCGCATGCATGCAGGCGCCTGCCGCCGCAAGCATGAACAGCTTGCTAAAAAGCTGGCGTGAGTCGTTCATGAAGAGGCGGCGGATTGCGGACATGGCATACCTTCGGAGTGTCGATGCATCAGACGTACTGGTAACGCAGGACGCGATGCTTCAGGTTCTCGAGCAGCAGCTGGTCGATCAGCGGCGCAAGGATGGCAATGGCCAGGATATTGGTCATTACGCCGACCATGTCGGCGGTCTCGCCCGCATACGACAGCGAGCGGCCGAGGCCCTTGCCGAAGCCAACAAGCATTTCCGCCGAGATCAGCGCGCGCCATGCATTGCCGAACGCCAGCTGCGCGCCGGTGATCAGTTCCGGCATCACTGCGGGCAGGTACACCCGCTTGAGCAGGTCCCAGCGCGATGCACCCATCACGCGCGCGGCCGACACATGCACATGCTGCACGCTCTCGGTTGCATTCATCACCGACAGCGCGGCCGGGAAAAAGGCGGCAATGGCCACGACCACGATGATGGGCAGGCTGCCGAAGCCCATCACGATGAGTAGCAGCGGAACCCAGGCAATCGAGGGAATCGACTGCAGGATGATGATGGCCGACTTCAGCACCTCGCGGAAAAAGAACAGTACCGCGCCCACTAGTCCGAAACCGATGCCAAGAAGCAGCGCCGAACCGTAACCGACGCCGAGGCGGCCGAGGCTGCCCCAGAGCGCCGCGCGGAAACTCTCCTGCTGGATGTCCTGCCACAGGCGCACGATGACGGTGTGCACGTCAGGCATCAAGAAGTCGGGCAGGAACCATGCGGCGACCTGCCATCCGAACAGGATGAAAACGACGGCAAGTACGAAAGCGACTTTTTTGCGGGTACCGGAGAGGCGAGTTCTATTGCTCATTATTGCTTTGAATGAAGATGGCCGGGAGATCCGGCCATCGTTAGGAGTACGTATGCTTGCTTGTTGCGGAAGCCTTGCTGCGTTACTGCCTCAGTGCTTCACCGCTTCAGCGCTTGACTATCAGAGCTTGCGATCCTTCTGCCAGCTCAGGTCGAGCACGCTGTTGACATCGAAGGGCTTGCCGTCGCGCGTCTTCAGCGAACCCTGCGCCTGCAGGATGTCGGCGATTTCCTGCATGCGCGCCTGTTCCTTCGCCGTCAGCACCGGACTGAAGGTCTGGCTCTTGATTGCATCGGTAATCACCGTTTCGCGCGGGATCTCGCCCTTCTTCAGGGTCTTGAGCGTCGGTTCGGAGATGAAGTAGCCGGCGATCAGCTTGGCGGCATCATTGGGCTTCTTCTGCAGCAGGTCGATGGCTTCACGCTGCGCATCAAGCGATTTCCAGACCGCATCCTTACGCTTCTTCAGCGTGTCGCCGGAGGTGATCACCACCATGCAGGGGAAAGGCCAGACTTCGCCGATCTCGTAGATCTGCTTGACCGGCGCGATCAGCTGCGCAATGCTGGCCTGCGGCTCGAACAGGAAGGCGGCATCGACGCGCTTGCCGACCAGGGACTGCACCGCCACCTGCGGGCTCACACCCATCACGTTGACATCATCGGTCTTGAGGCCGGCATCTCTCAGCACCACGCCCTTGAGCACCGTGTCGGCGGTGCTGCCCTCGGCCTGCGAAGCCAGCGTCTTGCCCTTGAGGTCGGAGACCTTGGCAATGCCGGCGTCCTCGCGCGCCAGGATCGCATGGTAGCCGTGCTGCGCGCCGCCGACCACTTTCAGATCCGCGCCCTTGGAAGCCCAGGCGACGGCATTGGTGAAGCCGAGCACGCCCGAATCGAGCTGACCGCCGACGATGGCCTTGATCAGATCGGTGCCGGACTTGAACTCGACCAGTTCCACGTCCAGGCCCTGCTTCTTGTAATAGCCCGCCTCCTGCGCAACGATGGCCTGCGCGTCGTCCATCACGCGCAGATATCCGACCTTGAATTTCTCCGCGGCCTGCGCCTGGCTTGCCAGCGCAAAGGCGACCAGCGTTGCACCGATCATTTTTGTCATTTTCATACTTTTCATACTTCTGCTCCTTCGAGTAATTTGGCCACATCGTCCTGTTCGGCATGAATGCCGAGCAGGCCCAGTATTTGACGGCGCATCGCGGCGAACTCGGAGAGGTCGTGCGTCTTTTCGCAATGCGTCAGATTGAATTCCTTCAACACCGTTGCCGGGCGATTGCTGAACACCAGGATGCGGTCGGCCAGGAACAGCGCCTCGTCGACATCGTGCGTCACCAGCAGCACGGTCGGCCGCGCTTCGCGGATCAGGTCGCGCAGCGAATCCTGCAGGGTCATGCGGGTCAGCGCATCGAGTGCGCCGAACGGCTCGTCCAGCAGCAAGACCTTGGGATGGGAAATGAAGGCGCGCGCCAGGGCCGCGCGCTGTCGCATGCCGCCGGAAACCTGGTGCGGATAGTAATCCTCGAAGCCCTTGAGATTGACTTTCTCCAGCCACTGAAAGGCCTGTTCGCGCGCCTTTTTCTTGTCAATTTTCTGGAACTCGAGTGCCAGCGCCACATTCTGCGCCAGCGTCAGCCAGGGATACAGCGCATTTTCCTGGAACATCAACGTGCGCTCGGGGTGCGGGCCGCGCACCGGCTCACTGTTTGCCAGGATATTGCCGCCGCTGGCCTTCTCCAGTCCTGCGGCGATGTGCAGCAGCGTCGATTTGCCGCAGCCGGAAGGTCCGACCAGCGCAACCAGCTGGCCCTCCTCGAATTCGCGGCTGAAATTTTCGATTACATGCAGGTCGCCGTACTGCTTGGAAATATTGTCAAAGGTTAGCTTCATTGGAATACTTTTCGGCTTCGAACCGTTAAAACATGGTGAACGCGTATAGACAAATATCAAACGCCTAAGGTCCGACGCATTATGCGAACGAGCATTTTAATTGCTTTTTTCTATAGCGTACTTTATTAGCCGGCATGAAACATCACAACAATTTTTAACTGCTTTGCTTATGCAATGAGGGCATAAGTCATTTAATTTTTCGACGTTTAGCCGAACATAGTCAAACTTGCAACGAGTTTGCTCAAGGCGATTTCCAGGCAAATGCGTTAATGTCTGCAACTTAATGCCCTCGCGGATGCTCTACGTAGCCTAATTTATAAGGTATTGGACCCGATGACACTGGCCGGCTTCATTCAGCAGTATGGATATCTCGCTCTCGCTCTCGGTGCCTTCCTGGAAGGAGAAGCCGTCGTCATCGCGGCCGGCCTGGCTGCCTATCATGGCCATCTTGCAATGCCTCTCGTCATTGCCATAGCGGCAACGGCAAGCTTTCTGGGCGACCAGCCCTATTTCTATGCGGGACGCCTGTACGGCTCTTCGCTACTGACACGATTCCCCTCGCTGTGCACGCGCAAGGAGCGCATCGACCACCTGATAGCGCGCCATCATGTGCTGCTGGTTCCTTCGCTGCGCTTCCTGTATGGCTTGCGTATTGTCGGCCTGGTAATGATTGGCATGAGCAGCATCGGCGTGGTGCCATTCCAGTTGCTCAACATGCTCAGTGCAATGGTGTGGGCAGTGGCCTTCACATTCATCGGCTACGCCACCGGACACGGCATCCATCTGCTCGGCGCGAGCTCGGATGTGACCCAGATCATCGTGATCACGACCGTGCTGCTAAGTTGCACGATTGCCTACGTGATCGTGCAACGCCGCAATAACGATCCTGATTAATAATCGTTTTGCCAGCAGGATGGCGCAGGCATCACCATGGCCAGGCGATTACGTCGCAGGTCAAGCGCCTTGCATGGCGGGCCGGCATCCGGCGAAATCCTGCCGACCCATCACCGCCTGCGTCTGCCGGTCCAGCGGAATCCATTGCTCAAGGCGCATGCCGCGCACAGGATGGTCGGCATCATGCTGCAGGACCGACTGCACCGTCTGGAAAGACAAGTCCCCGAAACGGGAGCGGAAATGAAAGCGGCACGGCGCTTCGTCCAGCTTGCCGGTGCTGCCGAAGCGCCGGGGCGCCGTGATGCCATAGCGGCGCGACAGGGATGACCAGATCGAATCGACGGCAGGCGATATCGCTTCATTGATCCAGGATTCCCGCTGCGCCTGCAGCGCCAGCGCCAAGGCCGCTTCCTTCGCATTGAGCATGGCGCTCAGCAAGCCGTCAGGGTCGATCACGGCGTCGAGCATATTCATTCCGGCGGCAACGCCGTCGAGCTTGCGCCAGTAGACGTTCATGACTTCGGAGGCCAACCATTTGCCGGCGGCATTCATGCCCGACATGATCCATGAACCGTTGAATACGACCAAAGGCATGGGACTGCTAGCCTCCAGCAGCAGGCGGACCGATTCCGGCAGGAATGACTGACGGGAGTCCGTCGCTGCACCACACCCGGTCTCCGCGGCAAAACCGGCGTGCAGCAGCGCCGCACGCAACAGTTCGGGATGCGCATCGACCGCGAGCATCCAGCCGACAATAAGTTCCTTGCTCGGCCGCGTGCGGCCGCTCTCGACGAAGGACACATGGCGCTGCGATACGCCGAGCGACAGCGACAGCTCCAGCTGCGACCAACCCTTTGCCTGCCTTGCCATCTTCAACAATTCACCTGCGCGCATCGTATTCTTCCTCCTGGCCGCACCGAGGGCTTCCGTGACCCTCGTGACTCTCATCATTCGTGTGCCGGCGGCCGACGCTTTTTCGAATCCGGTGGATGCGCAGACGTCATGGCAAATGCCGTGGCGACTGCATTGCCTTGCGCAATGCGGCCCGTGCAAGCAAGCGGGTGGAATCCAGCATCGGCAGCGGCGCATTCCCTTCATTCATGACCAGGGGAATTTCGGTGCAGCCGAGCACCAGTCCGTCGCACCCCTCATCGCGCATCCGGACGCCGACGCGCCTGAAGTATTCCGCGGCCTCGGGTTTGAATACGCCATTCACCAGCTCCTGCATGATGACGCGGTTCATCTCGTCGCGTTCGTCCGCCGTCGGCAATATGCATTCAAGGCCATGCCGCGCCAGCGCCTCGGGATAAACCGGGCTGTCCACCAGCCAGCGCGTTCCGGTCAGCCCGAGGCGCCGTAATCCGCGCCCGGCCGCCGCTTCGGCAACCACCTCCGCAATGTGCAGCCACGGCAGCGGCGATCTTTGCGCCACGTGATCGAATGCCTGATGGATCGTATTGTCCGGACATACCAGGAAGTCGGCACCCGCCGCTTCCAGCTTGCGAGCCGAAACCAGCATCATCTCGCCGACGGCCGCCAGATCCCCGCGCTCGAGCAACCTGACATATTCGGCCAGCGATGGCGTATGCATTGAAACCTCGGGATGGGCATGCTCCCCCATCAGGCGGGCGCCTTCGGTGCAGATCGTACGATAGCAAAGTGCGGCGCCTTCCGCAGAACAGCCGACGATACCTATGTGCAAGGCCATGTTTTCTCCGGACATGGTTAGAGTGAGCCCGAGCGGGTCCACGGGTAACGCTTTTCGATGGAGCAGATTAAATCAAACAGTCGTTCGGTATAATAAACAAGGGCATTTTGTTCGTCAAACAGAACGAAAGTTTTTTAAAAAGAACGCATGACACAGTCAGAAGCGGTATCGCCAACTGGTATCACGAGCATCATCGGAGCCGCGACGCGGCGGGAACGCGAACGTGCAGGCGTGTCGGTCAGCGAACTGGCGAAGCGCGCCGGAATCTCGAAATCCACGCTGTCGCAGATCGAGGCGGGCGCCGGTAATCCCAGCATCGAGACGCTGTGGGCTCTCAGCCTCACGCTCGGCATTCCGGTCAGCCGCCTGATTGAACCGCCACGCGCCCGCGTACAGGTGATTCGTGCCGGTGAAGGACCGTCCTCTTATTCGGAACAGGCGAACTACGCGGTGACGCTGCTCTCGTCCTGCCCGCCCGGATCCCGGCGCGACATTTACCGCGTGCAGGCACAGCCTGGCGAACCGCGCCGCTCCGAGCCGCATAGCGCAGGCGTCGTGGAACACCTGGTCCTGATGAGCGGCAGGGCGCGCGCAGGCCCCGCGAACGACACAGTCGAATTGCATGCCGGTGACTACATGACTTATCCGGCGGACGAACCGCATATCTTCGAAGCGCTGGAAAAGGAAACCACGGCGATCATCGTGGTGGAATATGTATGAGCCGCGAACGCAGCCACTGCAGCCCACGCCGTGCCTGGCGGGAGCGTGCTCCAAGGTGCGCTGCCGCTGAATCGGCATTCATTGCGCGGTACCGGTGCGGAGGCCTGCGAGCCGGAAGTTCCGATGCCGCCTCCTGTCACGGCATGAGGCCGGCATCGGCAGGTTAATTGGCCTGTTGAAGTTTTCGTTTACTGGGTCGGCTGCGCAGGCTGACCTTGCGAGGTCGGCTGGGGCGCGGGCGGCTGCGATGCAGGCGGCTGGGCCGGTGCGGCTGCGGTGGGCGCAGGCGCTTGCTGCGCCGGAGCGGAACCGCCGCCCGATGCCGATGAGCCCGACGAACCGCCGCCCGATGATTGCGTCAGCGATTGCCGTTCCGCCTGCGCGACCGACAGGTCGTGACTAGCCTTGGCTTCTTTTTCACAGGCCTTTTTCGCATCGCCGACCTGGTCGCCGCATTTGGCCTTGGCGATGTTGTACTGCGCCTCGGCCTTTGATTTCTCCATGTCAAGCCGTACTTTCGGCGTATCTCTTTCGCTTACCTTTGCCTGGGCTTGGGCGATCGTTTTCTGACCGTCGGCTTCCGCCTTGCAGATGGCCTTCGCATTGTCCTGAAGACTGTCGCACTTTTCCATGGCGGCCTTGTGCTGCTGGTCAATGCTGTCCTTTTGCTGCTGGCCCTGCTGTGCATGAACCAGCGCGGAACCGGCCAGGCTCAGCGAGGCGGCGATTAATGTGAGTTTCAGCTTCATGAAAATCCTCCTTCAAAAACGATGGAAAGGGAAGGCGGTCTGCAAGCGCCATGCCAATTTCCGGGATGCTTGCATGAGTATCGTTTCTTTACCAAGGCGGTGTATTCAAGCATGGGACACGCCAGGAACGGCCCATCCTTTGTCTATGTCAAAATAACTCAATCCCATTCGAAGCATTGAAAATTATCTGAGATATATCTCTAGCATCCAGGAACAAACATGGACAAGTGATTTTTTGTCTAAGTCAAAATGTTATTTTCATTTGACGAACATCAAGTGCGCCGCTGTGTACTTTCCTATCATTCGGCATGGCAGAGGCGAGAACATCCTGCTCCACCGTTCAAGGAGAATGACATGAGACGCGCAAAATACCTGGTTACAGTGCTGGCGACTGCATTTCTTACCGCCTGCGGCGGCAGCGATGGCGACGACGTGCCGGCCGCAACGACAACGGCAGCGGCCACGACCATTGACAAGGTAGCCCAGGATCGCGGCTTCAATGCCCTGCTGGCAGCGGCTACCAAGGCTGACCTTGGATCTGCCTTGTCCGATACCAATGCGCAGCTCACCGTGCTGGCGCCGACCGATACCGCCTTCAACAATCTTGCAACATCACTGGGATTTGCCAATGCCGCGGCCATGGTCAATGCGCTGCCCGCCGCGGCACTGAAAAACATTCTCAGCTACCACGTCCTGCCGGGCAACAAACCGGCATCCCAGCTTACCGCTGCCGCACAGCCCAGCCAGGCCACGCTGTACAGCTTTGAAGGACAGCCGGCGTCGGTTGCGGTCAGTACCGCTGGCGGGGTGAAGATCGGCGACGCGGTCCTGACCAATGCCAATGTCGTTGCCACCGATGTGGCCGCCAGCAATGGCGTGATCCATGCGATCGACAAGGTGCTGGTGCCGCCGGGCGTATTGAACATCGTGCAAATGGCGCAGCTCAATCCCGAACTGTCGTCGCTGGTTGGCGCGGTCACGCGCGCCAATTTGCAAGGCACGCTGACGGGTACCGGACCCTTCACCGTCTTTGCCCCCACTAATGCCGCCTTCGCCGCCGCACCCGCGGGTTTGAGCACGCAGCAGCTCACCACCGTGCTGACCTACCATGTGCTCGGCTCTCAAGTGCTGGCCGCGCAGATTCCGTTCGGCACGCCGGTCGCCACCGTGGCAAACCAGGCGATCACCTTCAACGCCGGCACGCCGCCGACAATCACCGACACCACATCGGCGCCTGCGCGCATTACCGCCACCAATGTACGTGCCAGCAACGGCGTGATTCACCTGATCGACAAGGTGCTGATACCTGCGTTGTAACTTCAGCTTAAACGGCAGCCGCAGCCTTCGCTGCAAATATGCAATGCAGGACGGCCATGGCGATATCGCGTCGCCGTGGCCGTCAATAGCAATGGGTTTTCAGCAAAAAACTTTGAAGCGAGAATTTAAGGGCACCCCGGCAGCATCAGGCATCCTCGTATTCGGCCAGCAAGGCATCCTGCCTTGCCTGAGTTGCCTGGGCAGCGACATGCAGCAGCCACACAGGTTTCAAATCGTGCGCCGGATGATGGGCGCGATGTTTGGAAAACCAGAATACATCCGACAGTTCCTCATCGTCATGGAATGAGGTGATGACAAGCTTGTCTTCCGGCACATCTTCATAATTGAAGGCTTCGAGGCAGGCATCTTCGACCGATTCCTTCCATGCCTCGCAGGCGCTGCCCCAAGCCATCAGATAGCGGCAGCCCTTCTCGACCAGCCAGCGGCTGACTTCCCATTGCCACATTTCCGACGTTTCGTCGTCGACGATGAGAATCGCCTTGAACGGTGGCTTGTCCTCCAGCGGAGGGAGTTCGCCCTCGGGTGGCAATTGGAGATAATGCGGGGAAGTGTTTTGCATGATGCTTGACTCGTGCGATTCATCGAAGGGCTTGCATGGATTGCGGCGTGATTGTACCGTCTTCCGTTTCTTCACGAGCTTCGTGGAGTTCCCTCTCTTCCCTTTCCCTGCGGACCTGGTGCGCATATCGCCTTGCCGCCGGCGGAACCGGTTGCCAATCGAACTGCCGGCCTATCGTGATATGAAAATCCGGTTCCGGCGGCAGGCCGAGTTCGGCGCGTATCCGCTGGAAATCTTCGCTGTAGACAGGCAGCGACCAGAATCCGAAATGCCGGCGCAGCTCCACGTCATATTCGATGTCCACCTCCATGCCCTCATGCCTGCCCCACAAATGCATGTTCGGTACAGGTTCTTCATGCCGCACGATGGTCACGTGCGTGCCGAAGATCGGGCGATTCAGGCGCAATGCCTGTCCGTAGCGGCGTTCGATGAACCATTGGTATAGCAGGTCGAGATCGTCATCGGGCAAGGTGGCCACCAGCGAGCGCTTGTCATAGGGCTTGCTGGAGCGTCTTGGCGGCAAGTCATAGGCAAGTCGTCCTCGTACGGTCAGGCGTCTCATCTCCGGTGCGGCCAGGGTTTGTCATGGCCGGAAATTTTGCATCCCGGTTCGACAAGCAGTTGCGTCTGACATTCACAGGTTCCGACTTTTCACGATCGCAGTAGCCCTGGCCTTGAGGCCGACGATGATCGATCGGACCTATTGCCCCTTATCCAAGGAAGAAAGCATCGCCTATGGGTAAAACCCGGCCAGGAGATTCCAGGCACCTGCAGACGATGTACTTTGGCGCACTAGAGCGTTTTCGGCTTGACCGGACTAGGCGAGGCCGAGAAGATTTGACCGTAGGACAAGGCGTGGTGACGCGACATGGCGGGGCCATGGCAAGGAGACACAACGCAGTACTGCGGGCAAATGTTCCGGCATCGTCAGTACAGTCAAGCCGAAAACGCTCTAGCGCCCCGTGGCCGACGTAATACAGTCAACTATGCCGGCAATCCCATGCTCAATTGGCCAGCAAACGACATCTATGAAGATTGTGATCTGGCGTACAACAAGCCGGCATTGCATGACATGCGATCCATTTGGATGGCGTCATCGACTTTGTCGAGCCCTGCCGCGCACGAAGACCTACCCCGCCATCACGTGCTGACCTCCATCAACCGGTATCACCGTACCTGAGAGCATTCTTGCGCCGTCGCCAACCAGATATGCCGCGTGCGCGCCAACGTCGTCAAGGCTTGCAAGGCGCTTCTGCGGCGCCTGCGCTGCAGCCCGCTCCAGCAATTCATCGAAACGGTCAAGACCGCTGGCGGCCCGCGTGCGCATCGGTCCGGGCGATATCGAATGGACACGGATGTCGCGTGGACCCAACTCGGCGGCAAGATACCGGGTCGTGCTTTCGAGCGCCGCCTTGACCGGTCCCATCAGGTTGCAATGCTCCACCACCCTTTCCGAGCCATAGAAGCTGACAGTCAGCAGGCACCCGCCCTGGCGCATCAATGGTTCTGCCAGCCGGGCAACCCGGATAAAGGAATGGCAAGAGACATCCATCGCCATCGCGAAGCCCGCAGCGGAACAATCCGTCATGCCTCCATGCAAATCATCCCAATTGCCAATATCAGATCGCACATCATTTTCCCAATGATGCCTATGTGGATCCCGAAGCGTGCATCGAACCACGCCAATGCAGGAAGACTCCTGGTGGCCGGCTTGGGAAAGCTGGCTTGCTGCCCTGTCGTCCGGGCAGAAGGAACCACCAGCCATGCCACCGTCCTTGTGCGAGGCGCTGGGCACATATGTCTGTCAGTCCTGAAGCGCCTGATTGCCAGGGACTTGACAAGCCCGGCGTGGAACAGCGTGCGAACGCCGAGCATCCCCATATGCTTGACGTTGACATCGTCATATCGTCGCTTGCTACCGATGCACATGTCGGAGTGTCGGCGTACACAAAGTTGAGTGAAGTTAAGCGAACACGGCGCTCTTTAATTGATCCTGACGGAAAATTCCGGCGGTTCCAGACCCTCGCATCAGGAATGTCTGGATAGGGACATTTTGACTTGAATCAATCAAATATTGAGAGCCGGCTCCTAACATGAGCTTCGATCGGCAATCAGTAAACGGTGCGAACGGCGCATCGAGAAGAGCCTTGGAAAGCGCTTTGTGTCCGCTCCGGATTCAAATGGATTCCAGCATATTCCTGCATTCCGACACCTGCTGATTCACGTTTTCCTTACAACCTCCTGGGAGCGCTGCCATGTCTTACCGTACGATCGCCGTTCATGTGAACGCATCCCGCCATGCCAAGGAACGCATTGCGCTGGCCGCACGCGTTGCCGCGGAAAACGACGCGCATCTGATTGGCGTTGCAGCAATCGGCTTGCCGCCGGTACTGTATTCCGAAGGTATGTTTCCCGGCGGGGCACCGGTGCTGGATGCCTGCCTGACGTACATGAAGGAGCATGCGGACCAGGCGCTTGCGGATTTCGAGCAAATCGCTGACCGCAATGGGGTGCGCAGCTTTGAAAAACGGATCATCGAGGACGAGGCAGGCGAAGCGATGTGCCTGCAGGCGCGCTACAGCGATCTCGTCATTGTCGGCCAATCGGATACGAGCGAAACCGTAGCCGGAGAACGCCAGGACGTCGCCGAATACACACTGCTCAACAGCGGCCGGCCCGTACTGATTGTTCCATACGCGAACGATAGCCGGGAATTCGGCGAGCGGGCCGTCATTGCATGGGACGGCAGCCTCGCGGCGGCTCGTGCAGTGAACGGCGCCCTTCCATTGCTGCGGGCCACGCGCCTGGTGCAAGTCGTGATTTACGATGCGGAGATATCGCTGCTTGCACACGGCGAGGAACCCGGCGCGGATATTGCTGCCTTCCTGGCACGACATGGAATCAATGTCGACGTCTCACGTCAGCGAACCACGCAGGATATCGATGTCGCCAATGCCCTGCTGTCACACGTCTCCGACTTCGGGGCCGGATTGATTGTCATGGGTGGCTACGGACGCTCCCGCCTGCGCGAAGTCCTCATGGGCGGGACGACCCGGACCGTGCTGCGGTCGATGACGGTGCCGGTGATGATCTCGCATTGAGCCGGTCCGGGCGATTGCAACCTCAGTGTCGCGATGCGGACACCAGACAATCGGTCCATCTCTTTTCCTGCTCGATGCACGCATGAGGGTCTATTGAAATAAGGAAGCCGGCGCGAGGGAAAGCGAGCAGTGTTGTCGCTCAAGCGGTTAAAGAACAGAATTGATTGGCGACGGACTTGACTTGCCTGTCGAGGCAGTCTAGTTGCCCTTTTTGATCGTATGCATCGTTTCGATTCCTGCCAACAGAATGTTCGCACAACGCAAAGACTAGAGCCTGTTATGAACTAATGAAATAGCAACAAGTCCATGGCGGCATGACTGCCAGAAAACCTTATCCAAGCGACGTGCAAGACGAAGAATGGGACTTCGTTGCACCTTGTTTATCGTTGCTGCCATTGGACGCAGCGCAACGTGATCATTCATTGCGTGAGGTGTTCAATGCCCTGCGCTGGCTGGTAAGAAGCTGTGCCCCATGGCGTATGTTGCCGCATGACGTTCCACCCTGGTACACCGTGTATCAACAGACACAGCGCTGGATCAAGGCAGGTTGCTTCGAATCGATTGCCCATGATCTGCGTTCACTACTACGCCTGGCTGCTGGACGCGACCCGGCACTGACGGCGACTATTCTCGATAGCAGAACGATTCAATCCACACCGGAAAGTGGTGCTCGTGCCGGTTATGACGGTGCAACACGTCGCAAAGGATCGAAGGTGCATGCGGCCGTCGATACCTTGGGTCATTGGCTGGCGCTGCATGTCACTCCAGCCACTGAACAGGATCGGGATCAGGTAGCCCAGCTCGCCAAGAGCGTACAGGAAGCGACAAACCTTAACGTCGAGATCGCATATGTCGATCAGGGCTATACCGGGCAAGCCGCGGCCGAGCAGGCACAGGGCTTCTGCATGGAGCACATGGTGGTCAAGCATACCGAGGCCAAGAAGGGCTTTGTGCTGCTACCACGGCGCTGGGTCGTTGAACGCAGCTTCGCTTGGGCCGCGCGATTTCGAAGATTGGCTCGCGACTATGAACGCATGGCACAGACGTTGGCCGGACTTCACTACGTCGCCTTCGTCTGCCTCATGCTCAGTAAAACAATGCCCATCTTCGGCTTTAGTTCATAACTGGCTCTAGGCCCGCGACTACTGATCATTGACGAGATTGGCTCCCTGCCGTTCAGCGGTAAGCAAGCCAGCCACTTCTTCCATATCGTCTCCAANCCCATCTTCGGCTTTAGTTCATAACTGGCTCTAGGCCCGCGACTACTGATCATTGACGAGATTGGCTCCCTGCCGTTCAGCGGTAAGCAAGCCAGCCACTTCTTCCATATCGTCTCCAAGGGATATGAACAGGGCGGTTCAATGATCCTGACCAGTAACCTGCCGTTTGCTCTATGAGATGACATCTTTGGATCGAATCCAACACTGACTGCGGCCATGCTCGACCGCCTTCTGCACCATGCCCAGATCGTACAGATCAAGGGGGGATAGTTACCGACTCAGGAAACAAAAGAAAGCCGGCTTCGTCGGCACCGCTGCCAAGTCAGTGGCTCAGAATTCGGCCGCGTAAAGGTCCGCAAAAGTGGCTCACTTTTACTCCGCGCTTGTCAACGGCATCAAGGCATCGCTTTCATTTTCCTTTGCCCCAAAGCAAACAGCCCTGCGTCCATGAGGAGGCAGGGCTGATGCGGTAGAACTAGCCTGACGATGA
>NZ_JAWIIV010000044.1:0-44974 GCF_035916955.1 Noviherbaspirillum album
ACTACGATCCATTGGGCCGCATCCTGTCGGCGATTCACCCCGACCTGCAGGAGCGCTTTGCCTTCGATCCGGCGCACAACCTGATCGATGCCGATGTGCAGGAACAAGGCGGGCGCATCGAGGACAACCGGGTCACGGTGTTCGAGGACAAGCGCTATGCCTACGATGTGCATGGCGACCTGACCAGCAAAAAGATCGGCCGGCATACTGAGATCGCGCTGCAGTGGAACGGCGAGCACCAGTTAATCAAAGCCGCCACAACGCGGCAGGCACATACCGACCAGCAGACGGTGCAGACGGTGATGTATGGCTANATCGCTTGCTGGAGGAAGTGCGCGGCAGTCATGCGAGAACGTACCTGTATCAGCCGGAGTCGTTTGTGCCGCTGGCGCAGGTAAACCGGACTTGTGCTCAGGATGGCGAAGCGGAACAGAGTGCGAAGAAGGCGCAGGTATTTCATATCCATACCGATCATCTGGGTACGCCGCGGGAGATGACGGACGAGCAGGGGCAACTGCACTGGTCGACGACATACCAGGCATGGGGCAATGTGCTGCGGGTGGAAGAACCGGTACCGATAGAGCAGGACGAGGCGTTTCACCGCCTTTCTCGTTTTTGCTTGCTCCACGTTATTCCGTAAAGAACCTAAGAATAACCGACTTCAGTAGCTCATCCCGACGCGGTACACTCGCTATCAGTACACTTGCAGTCATGCGCAGGCCAGCAGGTTTTCCAGTTGAGTTACTCATGTATCCTGTCAAATTGATTTTGATACATTCGACGACAACCTTCTCAAAATAGTCACCCATGTCATGAAATGATTCGAAGAACGGGTAACCTTCTACAACGCCACTGTCATTGAGGATAAAAGATGCTTACGAGTTCAGAAGGAGCAATTTGGAAACAGGTTGTTGAAATCTACCAGCAGTGGGACACCTCATGGCAAAAGCCCATGCCGATTGAGGACGTCGCGAGCCGGCTACCCGCCATCGATTCGGCGATGATTAGGGACACGCTTGTGCACGCAGCGGCGGATCATCTCGCTGAGGTTGACGTAAGCGATCCTTTCACGTTCAAGCCAATTCAGGACAGAGTTACAGGAGGTACCCAATGATAAGCATGGCCAGGCATTAGGTCGAGTAGACCAATCGCGGGCCGGCAATGCCGAAGAACAATATATTGAAATTGAAGGGGCGCGCGAATCCGGTCTGCTATTGCAGCGTAAAACGGGAGGAAAACACCATTGGTTGATACGGAATGTTCCCGGCACGACATATCCCTTGCAGGGTTCATGATGGGTGAGGCGTATAGCCACGCATAGATCAATGCAAACTTGTCTGGAGTGCCGAATAATCTATTGCAGTTTATCCAGGATGTGCTGCATAGCCAATTTCGCACTGTTCCCATGGAAACTAAAGTTCGGTCAATCAGTTCTTGCTCTGTAATGCCGTTCCAGCGGCAGACAGGCTTGGAATATGATGGATACGTTTCCGATCACTATCGCGTGATCCAAGTTCAATAACACTTATTTCTTGGGGCGGCACCATGGCCAGGACAACAAAGGGAAGAGTATCCTTTCGTTCGCTTGCTGACAAGCAATTGCAGAACTCTCAATTTCTCGGCCCGCTCAAGCGTTATCTCGGCCATCATTTTTTATGGCAATTCAACCGGCATACGGTAGCCGGTGGTGCTGCGATCGGCTTGTTCTTCGGAATACTCATTCCTTTTTTTCAGATTTTCTTTGCATGCTTCGGGGCGATTGTCCTCCGGGTCAATCTTCCGGTTGCTGCAGCATGCACGCTCATTACC
The DNA here is from genome assembly GCF_035916955.1 of Noviherbaspirillum album. Lineage (NCBI taxonomy): Bacteria > Pseudomonadati > Pseudomonadota > Betaproteobacteria > Burkholderiales > Oxalobacteraceae > Noviherbaspirillum > Noviherbaspirillum album. The sequence goes on from NZ_JAWIIV010000044.1 coordinate 1,810, forward strand.
AATCCTCTGACATTTCCTCCTATTTATTACCTGGCGTATCGCATCGGGGATAGCATGGTCAGTCGCTTTGCAATTTCTGCAAAGCAGGCGATTGAAAGTGAAGCGGTATCCATTGCGGGTGTCACCGAAAATGTGAGCAGGCTAACGGCATGGTTTCAAGGTTTGCTAGGCGGCATTCAAGATGTCGGTCTGCCGTTGGCAATAGGTTTGCTGGTGCTGTCAGTATCCGTCTCGCTCACCGCTTACCTTGTGATCAAAGCAGTCTGGAGTTTGCGTGTCCGCAGGCAATGGTGGATCCGCAAGGCACACCGGGGGCGCACATCCAGTTGAGGGAAGTACGGCATGTACAGGCCGCATCGAGTTCCTTAATGGTCCAGTTCAGGCAAAGACCGGAACGACCGCGGTTGAAGGCGGTTGACCGGAGTAGCGGCTACTGATCCTGTCATCTTTTTACTTTAGAGCGTTTTCGCCCCGACCTGCTTGCCGATCCCGGGCGGATTGCCTCTGGTACCGCGTTGTGCCTCCTTGCCATGGCCCCCGCCATGCCGCGTCGCCACGCCTTGTCCCAGAAGCAATCCGCCTCGGCCTCGCCTAAGCCAATCAGGGCGAAAACGCTCTAGCTCATGGTCTTTGAGCCGTCTTCGCGAAGTCCAAGTTGCAGCCAGGCGGCCGCATACGAGAGTGCCGCGACGAGGTAACATAAACCTCCTGGGATCCACATCACCAATCCTGCAAGCTGCTGGTCTTCCAACGGTGTCAGAAAAGCGTGATTGCCTGCCTGATAAAAGTTGTAGAGGACTTTGGGCGAAAAGGTCAACAAGGCGCCCAGGAGTCCCGTATGCATTATCGTGGCCAGAAGCCAGAGGATTGCCATCCCATAGCCTTTGCCATCAACGCCGCAATTTCGTTGTATGGAGCCCCAGAACAGCAATCCACTCACCAGAAAGCAGAGATGCTCCGCCACGTGGATCCATGCATGGTGAAGTGCCAGTTCGAACAGGACGGGTGAATGCCATACCCATATAATGAATGCGTGCAGCGAGAACGCCGTCGCCGGACGATTCATAGGGCTTCTAATGCGATATAGAAATCCGGACCAGCGATGAAGTTGTCTCAGCGGTCGGGGCAAGCCTGCGATCAACAGTGGTACTGGCCGTGCAAGTGCAAGTAACGGGGCTCCGACTGCAATGAGCAGCATGTGCTGCGACATATGGGCAGCGAAACTGATGCTGCCAAGAACATCGAAAGGCCAGATGAGCGCGAAGAACAATGCGGCCAAGCCAAGCCAGAAACTGATGATGCGATGAAGCGATGGTGCCAGACGGTTATGTCCGCGCACGCGGAGCAATCCAATGAAGTAGAGGCACGTCGCGGCGAGCATGGGAATCCATGTCCATGGATCGAATGACCACCAATGATCCGCATGTCCAGAGCCGTGTGCGGCAGCTGGAAGAGGGAGTATTAATCCGACTGCGATATTCAAGCCACGCATGCCGGCAGCACCAAGGAAGGATACGCTACCCACAGCAGCGTGAGAGCCGATAACGCGCACAAGCCGATCGTTACCCGCGTCGTCAGGTCGGCTGAAGCGGGGTCTGTTTTCGACGGCAATGCGACTTGCCGGCGTTGCGTGCGATGGCGATTGCATGTCCATGCCACATAGCCTAACAAGCCGAGCGCGATCGCCGTAACGACGGCAATGCCCCGAACGGCGGTCTCGGCAGAAACAAGCCCGCACGCCAGTGAGGCCAGCAAATAGCAGCACAGAAAATGAATGCTCCAGACCACGGGAGCGATGCATAGGTAGAAGGGATTTCCGACGCGGAAAGGGTTGCGCATCATCCGCCCGCCATCAAGGGAAAGAGATGGATGACCGTAAAGCCGGTCATCCATTGCAATACCGTATAGTGCCAGAACAGGGAAGCGATTCTCACTACTGCCGGACGACGCGCGTCAACGTGACCCAGATGCGATCGCGCGATGGTAAAGCATACAAGCAGAATTGCGATTGCGACGTGAATGAACTGGAAGCCGACGATGGTGTGCACAACGGCTGAGTATGCATGTGCGGTGGCAGGCATGATGTCAGCCAGGGAAAAGGTCTCCAGAGCGACAAAACTGCTCGCGGACGCGATCGCGGCGAAATGAAACCACTGCATGAGACGCGGCCGACCACGCATATTGGCTGAGGATCCCAGATGGATGAAGAGGCTACTGGCGATCAGGCATGCCATGGCTGCGCCCGGACCGACCAGGGAACCTGTACCGGCCACACCGGCGGGCGGCCAGGCCGGAGCGACCGTCCAAAGATAGAAATATGCGAATACGAGGGACAGGAAAAGCGTTCCGTCGGCGAACAAGGCTATCAGGGTGCCCCACCAGCCGGGCGATTCGGACACGAGCGCTTGCGTCGGCAGTTTCGCTCCGTTACCCGCATCGATATGCGTGGCAGCATGATGCGCGCTATCCTGCCATGCCCAGCATAGCAGCGAAGTCACCGCCAGCACGGCTCCGAGCGTGGCGAGCCAATACATCTTGACGAGGAAGCCGAAGAAAAAAAGGGAAGTCAGCAGCGCGGTGACCAGAGGAGTAATAGTATTGCCCGGAAGAATAACGACATATTCCGGCTCTGCCTTGACGGTACTGGTCACCAACATTTCTCGGTGGCTGACATCGGTGCGTCCCAGATATCCGGCACCTGCGTCCATACTTTCGCCCAATCCAGGCGTTGTCCATAACGGGTCCCGACCTGTCACGCGAGGTTGCGAGGCGAAGGTATAAGCGGGCACCGGCGTGCGCGCCGCCCACTCCAGGGTTGATGCATTCCACATATTGGGCGGCGCTTGCTTGCCCTGGTAGAAATGCAGCAGGAAGTCGATGACGAACATTGCGACCCCGGCCGCCGATAAGAATCCGCCGACGGTCGAAATCAGGTTGAGGGTTTCCCAGCCAAGTCCCGGCATGTAGGTGTACACCCTGCGCGGCATGCCCATCAGGCCGGTGACATGCATCGGGAGAAATGTCAGGTTGAAGCCAAGGAATATGGTCCAGAACACGACGCGGCTCAGCTTTTCAGACGGCGCCTTGCCTGAAAACAAGGGCAACCAGTAGTAAAGCGCTGCAAACAGGGGAAAGACCATGCCGCCGAACAGCACGTAGTGCATGTGAGCGACGATGAAATGTGTATCGTGCACCTGCCAGTCGAAGGGAACCATTGCAACCATGACGCCGGTCAGGCCACCGAGCACGAAAATGAAAAGGAAGCCCAGGATAAATAGCATGGGCGTCCTCATGACAGGGCGCCCCCCCCATAACGTGGCCAGCCATGAAAAAACCTGGATACCTGTCGGGATTGCAACCGCCATGCTGGCTGCGGAAAAGAACGCCAGAGACAGTAGCGGAATGCCCACGGTGAACATATGGTGCACCCACAGGCCAAAGCTGATGAAGCCGGTTGCAATGACCGCCAGCACCACCCATGCATAGCCGGCGATCGGACGCCGCGCGAACGTGGGCAGCATCGTTGTTACAAGGCCGGCTGCGGGCAGGAAGATGATGTAGACCTCCGGATGTCCAAATATCCAGAACAGATGCTGCCATAGCAGCGGGTCTCCGCCGCGAGCCACATCGTAAAAGGGCAGGCCGAATGCGCGTTCGAGCTCAAGCAGGATGCTGCCCAAGATTAGGGGCGGAAAGCCGAAGACGATCATGAAGGCGGTGATGAGTATGTACCATGCATAGATCGGCATGCGATGCAGGGCCATTCCCGGTGCCCGCGTCTTGAGGATCGAGACGATCAGCTCAATGCCCGCCGCAACCGCCGAAATTTCCGCGAAAGTCACGCCAAGGAGCCAGAAGTCAGTGTTCAATCCCGGAGAGAATTCCCGACCGCTGAGGGGCACATACATAAACCATCCTCCGTCCGGCACCGCGCCGACGAAGACGCTGGAAAATAGGAGGATGCCGCCGAAAAGATAACACCAGTAGCCGAACGCCGACAGCCTGGGATATATGAGGTCGCGCGCGCCGATCATCTTCGGAATCAGGTAGGCAGCGAATCCTTCCATGATGGGCACAGCGAAAAAAAACATCATCGTCGTCCCATGCATGGTGAATGCTTGGGCATATGCACGATGGTCGAGCAGATCGTTACCCGGAAAGGCGAGCTGGCTTCGGATGAGCATGGCCAGAATTCCGCCGATCAGGAAAAACATGAAGCCGGTGGCAATGAAGCGCAGACCAAGCGTGGTGTGGTTGACGACACGCAGCGCACCCAGCCCCGGAGGATTGCCCCAAATCCGTTCAAGCTGCGTGCGCAGGTTCTTCTGTTCGTAGGACGTCGGTGCGGCATCCATCATTGCAATCCACCCAGATACTGGACAATGGCATGCAGGGCATCCTGCTCGAGATGCGCAAAAGAGGGCATGCCGCTGCCTGCCTTTAACGACTGGCTCTCGGTGATGAAGTTGAGCAGGTTCGCGCGGTTGTTTTCGAGAGTGCCGCCGGCAATGAATCGACGGCTCGCCAGATGGGTCAGATCCGGACCGCTGCGTTGGGCAGCACCATTGCCGCGCACTGTATGGCAGGCCGCGCAATGGTTACCGAACAGGCGCTGGCCTCGGACCGCGATTTCGTCAGAAGGCATGCGCGCCGGCTCCCGCTGGCTTGCGAGCCATTCGGCGTGGGCTGCCGGAGTCTGCGCGATGACGTGCAGGCCCATGCGCGCATGCTGGGCGCCGCAATACTCCGCGCATTGCCCGCGGAAGAGTCCCGGAGCCGATGCATGCAGGATCAGTCTGTTTGTGCGGCCGGGTATTGCATCCATCTTTCCGGCGAGATTCGGTACCCAGAAACTGTGAATGACATCGCGGGAACGGAGATCGACCGCAACCGGGGTTGCGACCGGAATACGCACCTCATTGGCTGTGACAGCCACCAGGCCGTTTTCATCGAAGTACTGCACTTCCCACCACCATCGATGGGCAATGATCTCGATCCTTTCATCGGATGGAGCGGCTTCGCGCATCGAGGCCATCGAATGGACGCCATAAGCCAGCAAGGCCGATAGGGTAAGAACGGGTAAGGCAATGCCGCCCGCCAGGATCCATGCGTTATCATTGCTCCGCCGTTCGCGGCTGCGAGGTCCGTAGAATGCATAGAGAGCCAGTGCGGTCACCAATAGTAGAACTGCCGCCGCTCCCAGAAACATGACCCACGCAATGCTGGCAATCGCACCGGCCTGGGGACCGCGGGGGTCGAGCACGGACTGAACGCCGCCGCAACCACAGAGGAACCATGCCGGCACGATGCAGTGCATGCCTCGCGCGAGAACTCCAGGTTTCATGGCGGACAAGCGGTTGGTCATTGGATTGGCGTCCTGAAGATCATTTTTCCTCATGTGCTACGTGCTCAGATGCGCACCAACATGACGATGCGCTGTCCAAGCCTAATCGAATTAGCCGAGTACTGCGTGCGCGACCGCGCCTGCGCAGTAGTACTTGTTGATGCTCATCAAATCGGCCCGTTTCGCGTAGACTTCCATCCGAGCCGCCTCTTGTGGTTTTTTACTGAAGGAGACCGCTGGTGCTATTTGCTCTTTCTCTTCATATTGCATTTCTTCTGATATGGTCCGCCGCGCTTCTGTATTTCCCGTTCCTGCTTGTACGACAGGTGGAGGATGACGGCATCGATAGCCAGCGCAGCGCGATTCATATGCAGCGTACGCTGTATGCCTACGTCATGACGCCCAGCGCGCTGCTGGCGGTGGGCGCAGGCATCTGGCTGATTTTCGAGCGCGGTTTCATCGGCGGCTGGCTGCATGTGAAGCTGGCCCTTGTATTGCTCATGGTTTTTTTTCACGTCTATTGCGGAAGCGAGATGGATAAAATACGCCGCGGGGAACAACGTCGGACATCGGTCGTTTATCGGATTGTGCCCATTGTTCCCGCGCTGCTCATTACGGCGATAATAACGCTGGTATCCGCCAAGCCGTTCTGACGGGTTGATGCTTCATTCCATTTCTCCGGTGCCCACGTTATGCTCAAACACGAGTTTGCCACCCAGCCAGCCGGCAAAGCTGAGCGCGACCGCAGTGACCACCGACAGGAACAAGCCCCATGGCAGAACCGCCGCTTCCGGGGTGCCGACCCGGAGCCACCAGTTCGCTGCGGTGAGCGCCAGCATCATGACGGCAGCCAGAAAATGGCTCCAGCTCGTAACATGGTGGCGTATCTCCCGGACCAGGAGAAAATCAAGCGTACCTGCGATGCCTGCGACCGTACCCAGTAGGAAACCTATGCCGATGATCCAGAGCGACATGCGTGCCCAAAACGGATCGCCTGTCCACCAGAAAGCCGCATCGCTGGCAACGGCGCCCATAATGTAGGCAATCGGGAACGATACCAGCATTGGATGAATCGGATGGCCAGCAAGCGCGATGTAGCTTGCGGTACTTTTAGGCGGATGAGACAGCAGTGGATTCTTCATTGCGCTTGTAGCCTTCCGTGAATTTAAAGCATAGACATCGGGCCGAAAGGTGATGTTCCTGCATGGCTGCGCGGAGGCTTTCGAAAAATCGGTATTTCGCTTTGAAAAAGCCATCTGCGACGGAAGCACAGCCGATGAAATACTGAATTCGGCTGCTGTTACGCTCGAACCGGATCAAGGGTGAAGGCTATAGGCTAATGGCTATAGGCTAAAGCCCGAAGGCAGGGTCGAGCATGCATCATCCGAAGTCTTCAACGGATCGGTATATAAAAGAATAGGGGTGATTCCATGTCGAAATATCCTTCCATCGGCGATTATGCCCTTATCAGCGATTGCCATTGCAACGCCCTGGTATCGCGCCATGGCTCGGTAGATTGGTCTTGCATGCCGCGCATGGACGACGACAGTTCCTTCGGCCGGTTGCTCGACTGGGAAAGGGGAGGGCACTGCCTGATTGCCCCGACGGGTGGATACACATCAACGTGGAAGTATGTCGACGGCACCATGATCGTTGAAACGTCCTTTCGGACCGATGGCGGCGAGGCGCGTCTCACCGATTTCTTCGCGATCAATGCCGAGGGCGTGCAGATGCCTTGTCATTCCCACGTGCGCCTGGTGGACGGCATTTCGGGAAGTGTGGAAATACATGTCGAAATCTGCCCACGCTTTGACTACGGCGAAATCGTTCCGTATATCCAGAAGCATGGAGCAGGCCTGTACAGCGCCATAGGAAGCAACCAGGGGCTCATCTTCCATAGCGACATGCCACTCGAAATCGAAGCCCAATGCAATATTTACGGCCGCTTCAGCATTCATGCCGGCGAGAGGCGACAGCTGGCAATCCAGTTCGAATTTCCCGAGCGCGTTGCCGAGGCTATCTCTCGCGTAGCCGGAACACCGCCAGCCATGGACAGCGCCCTGGATATAACGCAACGCTGGTGGAAGGCTTGGAGCGCCCAGATGAAGTCTTGCTGGCCGCTTGACAGGCACACCCTGCGCTCGACCATTACACTGAAGGCTTTAACCTATGAGCCAACGGGCGCCATCGTCGCGGCGTCCACCACTTCACTGCCGGAATGGATCGGCGGCGGACGCAACTGGGATTATCGTTTCAGCTGGGTGCGAGACTCATTGTTTACGGTTCGGGCCTTGCATGAACTCGGGTTTGCCAGGGAGGCGGAGCGCTTCCACGGGTTCATCCAGCGCAGTGCCGCAGGCAGCGCCGAACAAATGCAGATCATGTATGGCGTTGACGGCATGCGCCGCCTGAGCGAAGTCGAACTGGACTGGCTGGAAGGCTATCGGAACTCGAAACCGGTCAGGATCGGCAACGCTGCCGCCAAACAGCTTCAGCTCGATATCTACGGCGAACTGCTGGAGATGGCCTGGGAATGGCATTGCGGCGGCCACTCCACGGATCCCGCATATTGGCAGTTCCTGGCCGATGTGGTCGATGCCGTATGTCGACGCTGGGTACAGGCCGATCACGGTATCTGGGAAGTGCGCGGCGAGCCGCTGCATTACGTGCATTCGAAAGCAATGTGCTGGGCGGCGGTGAATCGTGGCATCCAGCTCGCGCTGGCCAACGGGTTCAAGGTCCCGCTGGAACGATGGAGCGCGGTACGAGACGAGATCCGTGATGCGATAGAGTCGCGGGGCTTCGATGCCAAGCGAGGTGTTTTCGTTCAGGCTTTCGACCGGTCCGCACTCGATGCGGCCGTGCTTATTCTCCCCCGGATTGATTTCATTTCTTATGACGACCCAAGAATGCTCAAAACCGCCGATGCCATCTGCGAAGATCTGGATTGCGGCGGCCTGCTGCTCCGCTACAAGAGCAACGACGGCCTTGACGGCCCCGAGGGACTATTCGTGCCGTGCACTTTCTGGCTGGTGAATTGCCTCGCGCGACAGGGCAGGCTGGAGTTGGCAAATAAGTATTACGCAAATGCGCTGGCGTGCAGCAATGACCTCGGCTTGTTCTCCGAAGAATATGACATCGCTTCCCGAACCATGCTGGGCAATTACCCGCAAGGCCTGACGCACCTTTCGCAGATCATGGCCTGGCTCGCGTTGCAGGAATCAGGCGCAAAGAAGAACAACATCGTCTAAGCGGAGAGAGACGATCCGGAGCGGGCGGTCACTGGCGTAACATCGGCTGGTGAATCCGCCATCAAGCCGTTAGCCTTCTTCACCTTCGACGGCCTGCAGTGCCAAAAGTCGCTTGGTCGCGTGACCGAAGCGGCCAAATCTGTCCCGCCGCTCCTGCTCGATGCATCCGGGCTCGCCGCATTTTCCGGGCGATGCATATGCATTTCTTTTCCGCTGCGGCGCTGCGGCGCTGGTACTTGCCATCAAGGCATGACGAGAAAACTCCGGTATAGGCAACATGTGCGACACCTCATATTTGTCAGGCCAACCTACCCTCAGGCACAGGCAAAGGTCAACGCGATTAGCCGATGCAGGAATGTTCCCACGAATGTATTAGGCCAAACTTAAATCCGCCAAAAATCAGCAGGTAGCATCGCATTCACACGTTCATGCATGGCGCGCATTGGCCTGTTTGAATGCCGGCTGCCGCAGTTCCGATACGCGGGTCATCGTCGAATGTCGGTGTTGCGTGCGATCTTTTCCTTAGCATGCCGCACCTTTCGTTCGGTAGTGGCGACAACCGCGGCTGTGCCAAGGGCCACGGCCGTCATCGTCATGACAGCCGTCATCAAGCGATGGGTGCTGATCCAAAATTGCCAGCTGGAGGCCTTGGCACGATCGTCGAATCTGCCATGCGCGCCCTGGTCGCCTGCCACACTGCGGTAGAGATTGTCCTGGCGGCCTGGCGGCAACGCTTCGTCGGCGAACTGCCCGCTATACGCTCTCGACGCGAGAAGCCGGTCTAGGAGGCCTGGCGCGACTCGATTGGCTAGAATGGCTTTGACTACGGGAAATCCGACCCATAGTTCCCGTCGAGGCCGCCGTACAGCATGGTAGATCGCCTCAGCTGCGAGTTCCGGCTGATAGATCGGAGGCAATGGTTGCGGCTGTCTTGAAAAACAGGTCTTGCCCCAGTTGAATTGGGGGGTGTTGAAAGCGGACAGCTGCACCATCGTGAGACGAACGGCGCTTCCATCGTGGATAAGTTCAGAGCGAAGCGAGTCCGTGAATCCACGCAATGCGCTTTTCGCGCCGCAATAGGGTGCCTGCAAGGGAATCGAACGATAGGCAAGCGCGGATCCCACCTGCACGATAGTGCCTCGGTTGCGTGGCTTCATGCGTTTGAGCGCTACCATCGTGCCCCAGGCGGCGCCAAGGTAGGTGACCCGTGTAGCGCGTTCAAAATCGTCTGGGGATATGTGCTCTACCGGTGCGAAAATAGTTGCCATGGCGTTGTTGATCCACACTTCTATCGGCCCCAGTTCCCGCTCGACGCGTTCTGCTGCCTCCTCGACCTGATCGTAGTGCGCCACGTCGGTGCGGATGGGCAGACAAACGCCGCCGGCCTGTTCGATTTCCCGGCACGCGGTGGCAAGGCTGTCCTGATTGCGAGCAAGCAATGCAACCTGATATCCTCGTGCACCAAAAAGACGGGCAAGGGCGCGTCCGATGCCCGCAGACGCGCCAGTGATGACAACCACGGGAGCAGCAGCCATTAACATACCTCCGGAAAAACGGACCTTTGACAAAGGCGCGTTGAAATACAACGCTACATCATACTTTCGGTAAGTCCCCGGGCAAACTCATTTAACGAGCGTGACCGGCACATCGACCGTGGCGACTATCCGGGATGCGACCGACCCCATCATCATGCTTGCAATCGATCCCAGCCCGCGCGTCCCCATAACGATGCCATCGCAGTCCCCCTCCTTTACCTGCTTGGCAATCTCATTCGCCGGCGTACCGGTCCGTGAACGCACCTGATAGCTTATTCCGGCGGCCTCAAGCAGTGCGCGTGCCGGTTGCAGGATTCGTCCTGCTTCATTGGCTTCGCGGTGCGCAATTTCCTCGTGAGTCATCATGCCGTGCGTACCTATGGGCATCGGGTTGCCGACATGCAGAACTTCCAGTTCGTGGACGAACTTGTCTCTGGCCAAATCGATTGCATATTGCAAGGCATGCAGCGAGCTGTCGGATCCGTCAAAGGGGATCAGTAATCTCCGCATGGTTGATTCCTCCCACTCAGAGTAAAACGGTACTGCGGCTTCACGCCAACCCTTATTAGGGCATGGCGTCAGCCGGAATGATGGCCCCTGGAAAAGCGACCACGCGAGCCGCAAGGGAGCAGCCGGACCGTGCTGCCTCGAGAGGCGATAGCCCTCTCGTTCGCGCAGCGAGATAGGCTGCATTGAACGAGTCTCCGGCAGCGGTGGTGTCGACGACATTCGCCTGGACTGCTGGAACGCGCAGTGCTTCATCCATGGCTTCGCTCTGAAGCAGGCAACCGCGCGCACCCATCTTCACGACTACTTCGACGGCGCCGAGTTCAAGCGCGCGTGCCAGGGTATCCGCCGGGGTGGCATCGCCGTGCAATGCCGCCTCGTCATCTTCCGTTACGAGAAGATGTGACGCCGTTCGCGACGCAGCCAATGACCAGTCGACCGCCGCTTCCTTCGATTCCCAAAGCGATGCACGATAATTCGAATCAAAGGCGACAATGCCGCCAGCGCTGCGGATGTCGCTGGCAAGATTCAGCAGACGCTCGCGCTGCGGTTCTTGCAGAATGGATAGTGTGATCCCGGAAAAATAGAAAAGTCCGCAATCGGCCAGGCAACTTCGCAACCGTATTTCCTGGTTCTCGTCTAGCATCATTCGCGCGGCGGAAAATCCTCGCCAGTAAAGAAAGCTTCGCTCTCCCGATGCACTTGTCGTGATCCAGTACAAGCCCGGATGGCGATCGGCGACGCGCCGGATCAACGTAGTATCAAGCCCATGGCTACCGGCATCCAGCATTAGCGCGTCACTTACGTGATCTTCTCCAACGCACGAAATGAACTGGCTCGGCCATTGCGGCGACAGACGACGGAAGTAAACCGCCGTGTTGTAGACGTCTCCGGCGAATGACTGCATGAGTGTCGCGGGCGCAGTGGGGCGCAGCTCGATCATGCATTCTCCGGCAAACCATCCTTGCTTCATAAGTATTGACTTTCATAAAGCCGAGACGGCAGATGCGATTCTTCATCGTCCCTGCATGGGTGTCCGGCGCCGTTCTAATTTCAATGTACCCGAATATTCTTATTGCAGGCTTAATGGATGCCGGTTTTCCCAAATGCTTACTCTGTTTTTATAGTAGAACTTTTCGGTACTGAACGGAACCCAATGGAATGCTTGAGCCAGCCATCCGGACCTTCAAACAATGGTGCGTGCATCTTCAATGTTTTGAAACTTTGCAGCAAGCAAGCCAAGCCATTGGCCATTGGCCATTGGCCACTGGATTGGCATCTATAACACTCGGCGTCCGCATCAGGCGCCGAGCATGAAACACCTGCGCCGCTACGACAACCGAAGTTTCCTTGCGAGTTCGGCCAGCTTGTAGGGCTTGTTCATGAAGGTGAACTCGTCGATGCCGCTATGCTGCGCCTTCAATGCTGGCAACGGATACCCCGATGCCAGCAATATCTTCATTCCTGGCCGAAGCTCGCGCGCTCTTATCGCCAGTTCGATACCTGTCATGCTCGGCATCATGACGTCCGAGAACAGCACGGCGATGTCCTTGGTCCGCTGCAGGATTTCCAGCGCGGCCGGTCCGTTATTGGCGGTAAAGACGTCATAGCCGATACTCCGAAACAGCGCGGCCGCCGTCTCCATGACATCCGGTTCGTCATCGACGACCAGCACCTTTTCGCTGCTGTCCTCGGGTGGAATTGCATTGCTGCCGCTGTCGCCAAGGGACGGCAGATACAGGCTGATCGTGGAGCCCTGGCCAACCGCCGATTCGATGTACACACCACCCTGGGATTGCTTCATGAAGCCATAAACCTGGCTCAGGCCAAGGCCGGTACCCTTGCCGACTTCCTTGGTGGTAAAGAATGGCTCAAAAGCGCGGGCTATCACATCCGGAGGCATCCCGGATCCGGTATCCGATACCGATACCCTGACGTATTGTCCTGCCGCCAGGCCGGCAACCTTCTGATCGGCCAGTGTCACGTTGGATGTGGCGATCGAGATGCGTCCGCCGTCCGGCATGGCATCGCGTGCATTCACGACCAGGTTCAGCAATGCCGTTTCGAAGCGAGGGATGTCGACCATCGTCATCTGCAGGTCTGCCGCGAGGTCCATGTTGAAGGCAATCAAGGAGTTGCCGGCGCGGCGCAATACCGCTTCGAACCCGTTGATGACGGTGTTCAGATTGTGCTTTTCCGGGCGCAGCGGCTGTTGCCGGGCAAACGACAGCAGTTGCTGGGTAAGCGTGGCGCCGCGAGTGACCGCGCGTTTCATGCTCTCGACGATCTTCATGTCCCCAGGTTCGCCAGTTTTTAGGGGCAAGACTTCCAGCCCATTGCTAATGACCGACAACAGGTTGTTGAAGTCATGCGCAATGCCTCCGGTCAGCTGTCCGATGGCTTCCATTTTCTGCGACTGGAACAACGCCGCATTGGCTTGTTCAAGTGCTTCGGCGGCATTCTTCTTTTCGGTGATATCACGGGTGATCTTGGCGAATCCTGCCAGCGTTCCGTCATCGTTGTATATCGCATCGATGATGACATGCGCCCAGAACCGGCTTCCGTCCTTGCGTACGCGCCATGCCTCGCGCTCGAAACGTCCTTCCCTGGCTGCAGTCGCCAGCGCGACCGCAGGCAATTCCGCCGCCTGGTCTTCGGGCGTATGGAAGCGGGAAAAGGAGGTGCCGATGACTTCATCGGCGACATAGCCCTTGATACGCTCGGCGCCGAGATTCCAGTTGGTGACTTCTCCCGCCGGCGACAGCATGTAGATCGCATAATCGGTCACGCCCTGCACCAGCATTCGAAACCGCTGTTCGCTCTGCCGCAAGGCTTCCTCGGCGTTCCTGCGTTCGGTCACATCGCGCGTGATCTTGGCAAACCCGATATGCTGGCCGGTGGTGTCGTAAATGGGGTCGATGACCACGCTGGTCCAGAATTGCGTGCCATCCTTGCGCACGCGCCATCCCTCCGCTTCAAACTTGCCTTCCGTTAACGCAATTTCAAGTGCTTTGGCAGGCCGGCCGGATTGGCGGTCTGCGGGCGTATAGAAACGGGAAAAATGCTCGCCGATGATTTCGTCGGCGGTGTACCCCTTGAAGCGTCGCGCACCGGCATTCCAACTGGTCACGATGCCCTCGGGATTGAGCATGTAGATGGCGTAGTCGTTGATGCCCGACACAAGCAACTCAAACCGGCTCTCGGCCGTCGTTGTCCGGGACTGCGGAGAAGGCTTGTCGTTCATGTCGTTGTCTTTCCTGTAACACTGCCGTGACATGCGCGGCAAAAAGGCAATGTTACACGCTCGCCGCCAGACATGCGCCGATGAAACTCAATCGACTTTCATGCAAGGAAAAGGGGAGGGCTTGCCACCCGGTGATTCCGCGAGGCTCATGGGATCATGCATTGACAAATGTCAACTCGCTTTGCCAAACCCTTTTTTCTAAAAACGCCCCCGCCTAAGCTCATACTACGCTGGCGATGCAACCTGGCCGTCTGCCTTCCGCGGCACATGACACGGCTTCCCGGCGAATCGCTTCACACCTCAAGGAGAAAACCATGAATGTTCCAAAAAAGAAATCTGTTCGGTGTGCAACTTCCCTCGCATTGGTCTTGAGTCTCGGCTTGCTGGGCGGCTGCGACACGATGAGCGGCATGATGGGCAAGATGGGGCTCGGCGGCTCGAAGACGACTCTTGAACTGAAGGGTGAAAATGAGGTACCGCCGGTGGCGACCAAGGCGTCCGGGCGCAGCACCATTACGGTGGCCGACGACCGGACAGTCAGCGGATCGGTGCTCATCGAAGACATGAACGCCAATGCGGCGCATATTCATCGCGGCGCGAAGGGCGAGAACGGCCCGGTCATCCTGCCATTGACAAAGACGTCGGACAAGGCGTTTTCGGTGCCCGCCAATGCGCGCCTGACCGAATCCCAGTTTGCCGATTACAAGGCGGGCAATCTATACATCAATGTCCATAGCCCGACGCATCCGGCCGGCGAACTTCGCGTGCAGCTCAAACCCTGACCCATGGGGCGGGAACCGATGCCTGGCGATCTGCCAGGCCAACATACTGTCACATTGCACTGAGCAAGGCTGCTGAGCAAAGCTGCGTACCGATTTGCATCGGCACGCAGCGTGCTGCCGACCGGCCCGCGCTTCGACTATCCTTGCACTGTCCCTCCTTGGCCTCTCATTCCTTGTGCGCGGCCTCGGCCTCGGACACTGACGATTGCCTCCGCTTTGATCTTCGACAACCGATCTTCCAGATGCCGCCCTATGTTGTAGTACGAGCGAATTGCGGGAGAAGGGGCAGGCATCAGGAGTCCGGTTGAATACTTCCTGTATTCAATGTGAAGCGATAACCGAAGGGCATGGACGCTGATCCGTCGCGCTTGCCGCGGTTTTCGAACGGGCTCTCACAGCAAGGAGACGATCATGACTATTCAGGAAAACAAGCAACTCGTGATGCAGGGCTATCAGAGGTTCCAGGCACGGGATATCGATGGCTTGATGGAAAGCCTTGCCGATGACATTGAATGGATCGGCGTGGAAAGCGAATACCTGCCGTTCTCGGGCATCTACCGTGGCAAGCAGGATGTGATGCGGTATTTCGACATGCTGGCGCAAGCCCAGGAAGCGGTGCGCTTCGAACCGCTGGAAATGGTGGCCGAAGGCGACAAGGTCGTCGTCAGCGGAGAGTCGGAATGGATGGTGCGAGCGACGGCCCGCAGCTACAGCAATCCCTGGGTGCACATCTTTACCATCCGCGACGGCAAGATCGCGCGGTTCCAGCAGTTCAACGATACCGCCGCCGCCGAGCATGCCTATCGGCCGCTGCAACCGTCGGCCGGGCAGCAGCCGGAAGCCGGCACCAACCTGCTCCATTGAAGTTGCGGCAAGAAGGAAGATGGGCGGGAGCGGATTTCCTGCCTATTCTTCCAGTTCCTTCAAGTCGTTCATGCCCTTCAATTCCTTGAGTTTCTCCATATCTACCTGATTCCGCGCCTGCTGCGCATGAACATCAGCACGTCATCCACGGCAGGCACGATGGCCAGCGCGCACAGGAGCAGCGCCAGGGGCACCGTCGACAGGTAGCCTATCTGCTTGAAGCCCACCGCGCCCGCCACTCCGCCGATAAAGAAGCATGCCGCCAGCAGAACCAGATGGCGCAGCCGTGAGCGGTTGGCGACGACCGGAGTTTTGTCTTGCGCCGCATCGATGTTCCAGTAGAAGAGCTTGCCGAGTTCAATGCCGATATCGGTGACCGTGCCGGTCAGGTGCGTGGTCCTGATCTCGGAACGCGACAGCTTGGTCATGACCGCGTTCTGCAAGCCCATGATGAAGCAGAGCAGCATCACGGTGAAGGGAACGAATAAGCCGTGGATGCCGGAAAGCCGGGCGCCGAGTATGCCGAAGCAAAGCAGCAGGATCGCTTCCAGCAGCAGGGGCAGCGCGTATTCGCCGGCCATTCGGTGACGCCGAGCGAGATTGACCATGATCGAGGTCGCCGCCGCGCCCGCGACGAAGGAGAGCAGCGCTCCGAACGCCGCCAGGACCGGCACATAGTCATTCAGCGCCAGGCTGTCGGCCGCCGATGAAACAATCCCCGTCATGTGCGAGGTGTACTGGTGCACCGCCAGGAATCCGCCGGCATTGGTTGCGCCCGCAATGAAGGCAAGCGTGTAGCCGAGATGGCGGTTCGCCTCGGCGCTGCGCTCGCGGCCGGTCAGGCGCCGGGCGTAGTTGATGGGCATGATTCAGCGGCGGAGCAGGGCATCGCGATGCTGGAGGACAAGTGCAAACAGTTCATTGTTGTGATGGATGCCCAGCCGGGCGAACGCCCGGTTGCGGTAAGTCTTGACGGTGGTGGCGCCGATGCCGAGGTCGCAGGCGATGCCGTCATGGCTCATGCCCCTGAGCAGCCGCAGCGATACCTCCATTTCCCGGGCCGGCATGTCAGGCGCGAGATGGCGCAGCGCCTCCCTGTGCGCATCCTGCGGCAGGTCGGCGATGCTTGACTGCGCACCGGCGCCGTCCTGTTCCATTCCGGGCTGCAGCGCGATCTGCCGCTCGACCGACGCGAACAAGCCTCGAGAGAGATGCTCGAAGAGCTGCAGGTCGCATTCGCGGTAGGCGGGCTGGTCGTCATGCCGGTAGAGGTTGACCGACAGGATGGAACCATCGCCCGCCAGCCGCGCCGCCGAGAGGCGTTCCCGCAGCCGGTGATGTTCATAAATCACGCGCCGGTGCTCCGGATTGCGCACTTCCCCGGCGGTGATGTGAAGGATGCGGATGTCCTGGCCCTTGCTGCCTTCGAGCGCATCGAAGGTGCGGTCTTCCCGGTAGAGGCCTTCACGATAGGCAAGAAAGCAGCGTCCCGTGGTATCGCGCCGCTTGTAACTGTTCGACAGATAGCAGACCGGGAGGCGCCGTCCGGAAGTCCGGTACACGCTCCAGGAGCCGGCGGCGAGGCCGCGGTTGATTTCCCGCAGCACGCCGCTGGTGAAATCCTGCGTACCGATATGCGCAACGATTTTCGACAGCGAGTACAGCGCGATATCGGAAGGCGAGCTGCCCTCGGCCACGGTCCAGACGTTCATGTTGTGCCTGTCATTTCAATCTGTCCTCCTTTGGGAGGACATGCGTTTGCCGGTTGCTCTTCTATCATCTTGATAACAATGCCAAGAATACGAAAGACACGGTTGCGGCCGGCCTGTGTTGTGGAACGGGTTGCAATTCGGACTCGAACAATATGGAGACAGTAATGAAATTCGCGTCCCGGCACAAGTCCCGGCTTCATCCGGGAAGCCCTGACCCGTCCGCAGCATCCGGACAGGCCGGCCGCCCCGCTTGCGATCAAATTTAAAAGAACGACAAGGAGACGACGATGGGAATGCGATTTCTGCCGAAACCAATGACGCTCGCCGTGCTGGGAAGCCTTGGCATCCTTTGCGCGGCATGCGGCGGCAATGACAACGACGCCGCGCCCGCGACGGCGAGCGCGCTTCTGGGCAGCACTGGCTGCGCGGGCATGGAAAAGGTCCAGTTGCCGAACGTTACCATCCGGAGCGTGAGGGAGGTCGCTGCCGACAGTGCCCGCCCTGCCAATGTCGGCAGCGGTGCCTTCCTGCCCGCGCACTGCGTGGTGACGGGAGCCGCCGATGCCTACAAGGGCTCCGACGGCATAGACCGCCATATCGGTTTCGAGCTGCGCCTGCCGAAGAACTGGAGCGGCCAGTTCCTGTTTCAGGGCGGCGGCGGGAATGACGGCGTGATCAATCCGGCGCTCGGCACCAACACCGGCGCGCTGGCCGCGCTGGAAGGCACGAACGCCTTTGCGCTGGCGCGCGGGTTCGCGGTCGTCAGCACCGATGGCGGCCACCAGGGCACCGATGCCTCGGTCTACGGCAAGGACGAGCGCGGCCGCATCGACCATGCGTACAACGCCTACGACCGCACGGCCCAGATCGCCAAGCAAATGATCAATGTTTACTACGGCCGCACGCCCGATCATTCCTATTTCATGGGCTGTTCCGGCGGCGGACGGCAAGGCATGATGTTCTCGCAGCGCTTTCCTTCGTACTTCGACGGCATCGTCGCCAGCGCGCCGGCCATGCGGGTGGCGAGCGGCGCCTCGATCTCCGCGGCATGGGAGTCGCAAACCTACCATGCAGTCGCCCCGCGCGATGCAGCCGGCAATCCTATCCTCTCGCGGGCCTTCAGCGACAGCGACCTGTCGCTCGTCTCGAACGGCGTGCTGGCGGCCTGCGACGCCAGGGACGGGGTAAGCGACGGCATGGTGCAGAATCCGGCTTCCTGCCAGTTCGATCCGGCGGTGCTGCAGTGCACCGGCGCGAAGAACGACAGCTGCCTGTCGGGCGAACAGGTTGCCGCGCTAAAGAAAGCCTTCTCCGGACCGCGCAACGCCGCCGGCACCGCGCTTTACAGCTCCTGGCCATGGGATGCCGGCATCCGTGCCGCCGACTGGCGCAACTGGAAGCTAGGGACATCGACCAGCGCCGTGCCGAACTCGCGGTTCATCACGCTGATCCAGAATGCCATGGCCTATGAATTCCTGACGCCCTATGATGCCAGCTTCAATATTCTGAATTTCGATTTCGAAAAGGACCCGCAGCGCCTGGCAGCCTATTCCGCCATCTACGACAGTTACCGCACGACCGACCTGACGCCTTACACCAGCCGCGGCGGAAAGATGCTGTTCTTCCACGGCGTGAGCGACCCGATCTTCTCGTCCAACGACACTGTCGATTATTTCCAGCGCGTCGCGGCAACGGCCGGCGGCATTGACAAGGCGCAGGCATTTGCCCGCCTGTTCCTGGTGCCAGGCATGACGCACTGCGCCGGCGGTCCGGCCACCGACGCGTATGATGGCCTTGCCGCCATCGTGAACTGGGTGGAGAAGGGGGTGGCGCCAGCCAGCGTTGCCGCGCGCGGCACCGCCGCCTTCCCCGGCCGCAGCCGTCCGCTCTGCCCGTATCCGCAGTCCGCGCGCTACAAGGGAACCGGCAATGTCGAGGATGCCTCGAACTTTGTCTGCGAGTGAGACAGGCTGCATGAAAACGCGCCGGCGCCGCGGAAACTTTTTCATCCGCGGCGCCGGCGCATGAATCACACCGATCTTAAAGAAAGCCGAACCGACATGAGCAACATCGCAGTGCAAAGTCCATCCACCCGCTTCCTGTGCCGCATCACCGCCAGGGTCGACCCCGTCGTCTCGCTTGGCGAAACGGCCTGCGGCGAGCGGCGATACGTGCCCATCATCGGCGGCACCGTGAGCGGCGAGGACTTCAGCGGGCAGGTTGTTGCCGGCGGCGTGGACTGGCAATTGCAACGCGCCGACGGCACGCTCGATATCGCCGCGCATTACGTGATCAGGGATGGCGACGGCGCTTTGGTCGAGATACATAGCGATGGCTTTCGCCATGGTCCGCCCGAGGTCATGCAGCGCCTTGCCGCCGGAGAGCCGGTCGGGCCGGGCGAATACTATTTCCGCACGGCGATCCGGTTCCAGACCGGCGCGGCGCGCTGGCGCCATCTCAATTCCCTGATCGCCATCGGCATGGGCGCGCGTACCGCCGGGGCCGCGATCATCGATGTGCACCTGGTGCTTTAAGGCCTTCATGCAAGGCAGAGCCACCATCGCCTCACATCTCATGCATCACCCTCACAACATGTATTCAAACAAGGAGACCATCATGCATCGCACATCCGCCACGACACCGGCCCGTAAGGGCCTGATCCGACTCGCCGCCACGGCATTGCTGCTGGCGGCCGGCGTCGCCCACATGGGCGATGCGCTGGCGCAGTCCTATCCGACCCGGCCGGTGCGCCTGGTGGTCGGCTTCCCCAGCGGCACGGGCCCTGACCTGGTGGCTCGCATCGTCGCGCAGAAGCTGCAGGAATCGACCGGCCAGGGCTTCGTGGTGGACAACAAGACCGGCGCCGCAGGCCTGATCGCGGCGCGCGAGGCGGCCAAGGCGGCACCGGACGGCTACACGCTGTTCCTCGGCACGGTCGGCGAGATGGCGATATCGCCCAGCACCTATACCAAGCTCGGCTTCGATCCCGTCAAGGATTTCGCGCCCATCAGCCATGTGGTGACGTCGGACTTCGCCTTCGTCGTGCCGGCATCGATTCCCGCGAAGAATCTCAAGGAATACGTCGAATGGGGCAAGTCGCAGAAGAATCTGTTCATGGGTACCTTCGGCGCGGGCACGCCTGGCCATTTCGGGATTGCCATGCTGGCCGACGCCACCCAGCTGAAGATGGAAGCCGTGCATTACAAGAGCACCGGCGATGCGATGAGCGGCGTGATTGCCGGCGACACCCAGGGCCTGTTCGGCACGCTGGCGCTGGTGTCCTCGCATGTAAAGGGAGGCAAGCTGCGCGCCCTGGCCACGTCGGGCCCGGCGCGCTCGACCATGCTGCCGGATGTGGCGACCGCGAAGGAGCAGGGTTATCCCGCGGTGGAATTCGGCGCATGGTTCGGCGTGTATGCGCCCGCGAAGACGCCGAGCGACATCCTCGACAAGCTCAACAGCGAAGTGGTGAAGGCCATGCAGGCGCCGGAGGTAAAGGAAAAGCTGCAGGGCGCCGGATTCCGGGTTGCGGGTTCCAGCCGACAGGACTTCGACCGCCTGCTGCGGGAAGACTTGCCGCGCTGGGAAAAGGTGGTGAAGGCTACCGGATTCAAGGTGCAGGAATGACGCCGTCTTCCCGCAACGATGGTTGAAAGCCACCCGCTTGCTTGGTCCGCCGGCGCTGCATGCTGCTTCCGGTTCGCTCCTATGCGGGTTCGCTGCGGACCCTGGAAAGAATGTCCATCATCCTTTCCAGGCTGTAGGGCTTGGGCAAAGACAGGGCGGATATCCCTTCTTCCTTGATGACGCCATGGCCCGAACAGAAAATGATGCGCAGCGATGGATGGATTGCCAGGGCCTCCCGCGCAAGTTCCAGGCCTGACTTCCCGGGCAGGCCAACGTCGGTCAGCAGGACGTCGAAGCGCTCTTGTGCAAGGGCGGCGATTGCGTCATCGGCATTGGCTACGCCCCGGGCAGCATGGCCGAGCGCAAGCAGAAGCTGGCAGAGCATTTCGAGCGAATCGCCGTTGTCTTCCACCGCGAGGATGCGCAGTGATTGCGCCGCGGGAGAGGTTGCAGATATTGGTGCGGATATCGGTGTCGATTGGGTTGCATATGGTGTTTCATACGGCGTTACCGCAAGGGCCGATGTCGTAACGGCCGCCGAATCGCGGCCGCCGGCCCGGTCCCTGCTGTCGAGCACATGGCGAATCTTGCGGGCGAGATCGTCACGCTGATAGGGCTTGCTGATCAGCTCGACGCCCGGATCGAGCCTGCCGTCGTGGACAATGATATTGCGGGTATAGCCGGAGGTGAACAGCACCGCGATGCCGGGCATGATCAACCCCGCTTGCCGCGCGAGCTCAGGACTTCGCAGCGGGCCGGGCATCACCACGTCGGTAAACAGCAGGTCCACCGAAACGCCGCTCTGCAGGATGCTCAGCGCGCTCTGCGCGTCCATGGCGCGCAATACCTTGTAACCCAGGCCCGCCAGCATGTCGACCGTCGTTGCCTGCACCGCGGGGTCGTCCTCCACGACGAGAATCGTTTCCTTCCCTCCAGCCACCGGTTCCCTGCGCGCATCGATGATCCCGGCTTCCATCTGATGCACGCGCGGCAGATAGAGCCTGAAGGTGGTGCCGCATCCTGGGGCGCTGTCGACCCTGATGTGGCCGCCGCTCTGCTTCACGAAGCCGTACACCATGCTCAGCCCGAGGCCGGTGCCTTCGCCCTCGGGCTTGGTCGTGAAGAAGGGTTCGAAGATGTGTTCTATCAGCTCGGGCGACATGCCGCTTCCCGTGTCCGACATGGACAGCACGACGTACTGGCCGGGCGTTGCGTCGGCATGCGTACGTGCATAGTGCTCGTCGAGCGAGGCATTGCCGATTTCGATGGTGAGCCGCCCCGCGCCGCGCATCGCATCCCGGGCATTGATGGCGAGATTGAGAATCACGTTTTCAAGCTGGTTGCGGTCCACCGACGCGGTCCAGAGTCCGCCGCTGACGATGGTTTCGATTTCCACCGATTCTCCCAGCGCGCGGCGCAGGAGATCATCGATCTCGCGCAGGATGCGGCCGAGATGGGTGGGGACCGGCTGCAATGGCTGGCGGCTGGCGAATGATAGCAGCTGGGATGCAAGCTTCGCGCCGCGCTCGACGGCGAACCTTGCCTGCTGCAGGCGGTTTCCAGCCTGAGCATTCCCCGCGAATTCCAACTTCAGCAGCTCCAGGTTGCCGGCAATGACCTGCAGGATATTGTTGAAATCATGGGCGACGCCCCCGGTGAGCTTGCCGATGGCCTCCATCTTCTGCGCCTGGAGCAAGGCCTCCTCGGTCTTGCGCAAGGTCTCCGCCTGCTCGCGCTCCCTGGTCGCGTCGCGCCCGACGATATAAATGGCATCGTCATGCGGCATGACCGCCATCGACAGCCAGCGATAGCTCGTATCCTTGTGGCGCATGGGCACATCGAAGCGGTCCACCGGGTTTCCCCTGCCCAGGATGGCCAACATGTTTGCGAGCTGCTCACGATGATCGGGATGCACAAGGTCTGCAGCCGAAAGACTTGCCGTCTCGTCTTCGGTCCAGCCCAGTATCGTGGTGAACGCGGGATTACAGTTCAGGAAGCGGCCGTCAAGCGTCGCAATGGCCAGGATGTCGCGCGACATTTTCCAGACCCTGTCACGTTCCTGCGTGCGCTGCTCCACGCGCTGTTCCAGTTCGTCGGCGAGTTGCCGAACCGCGGTCTCCGCCTTTTCCGCCTTTTGCTTCGCGCGTCGCAGTTCCTCCTCGTAGGCGCGCCTGCCCCTGGCATCAAGCAGGGTGGTGCGAATCACCAGGGGTTCGCCCGCTTCGTCCCGCTTCAGCACCGAGTTCATGAGAATCGGCATGCGCGTGCCGTCCGCCGCCATGATGTCGAATGCAAGTTCCCTGACAAAGCCCTGCATCAGCAGGAGCGGGCCGAAGTGGGTGTCATGGAAGATCCTGCCGGTGACCGGCAGGAGTTCCTGGAAACGCTTCCGCTCAAGCAGATCGGTCCTGCCGTAGCCGGTCCATTTCAGAAATGTCGCATTGACTCTGATGATCGTGCCATCCGGAAGGGTGGAGAGATAGCCGCAGGGCGCATTCTCATACAGCTCCTCCATGTCTTCTTCCAGCCGGCGCGACATGGCCTGCTCCTGAGCATGGCTCATGGCGCCAGTTCCGCGCGGAGATATTTCCGCATTTCGTCAATCGTCTCTTTCGGGGCGCTGAGATTCGGACAATGTCCGGTTGCCTTCATCTGCACGAATGCGCTGCCCGGCATGCGTGCATGCATGTAGCGTCCCACGGCATCCGGCGCAATGACGTCGTCCGAACATTGAAGTATCAATGCGGGCGTCTTCAGACTGGCCAGATCCGCGCGATGGTCGGACATGAAGGTGGTCCGGGCGAAATGGCCGGCGATGGCAGGATCGGTGCGGCAGAAACTGTTTTCAAGTTCGCCGGCAAGCGCGGGCTGGTCGACGTTGCCCATGATTGCCGGCGCCATGGTGCTCGACCATCCCAGGTAGTTCGTGTCGAGAAACTCAAGCATCTGCTCGATGTCCTGCTGTTCGAATCCGCCGATGTAATCGCCGTCATTGATGTAGCTGGGCGACGGACCCACAAGGATCAGGTGGTCGAACAGTGCCGGCTCGCGGATGGCGGCAAGGATGCCGACCATCGCGCTTACCGAGTGTCCGACGAAAATGCAGTTCTGCGCGCCAACGGCATGCAGGATGTCAATCACGTCCTGGGCATAGCCGTGGAGGGTGCCGTATTTTTTCGAATCGAATGCGGAGAGATCTGATCCGCCCGCACCGACGTTATCGAACAAAACGATTCTGTAATCGTCTTCGAAGGCGGGCGCCACATGCCGCCACATGTTGTGGTCGCATCCGAACCCATGCGCGAAAATCATTGTCTGGCGGCCTTTGCCACTTATCTTGACGTTGTTGCGCTTGAGGACGTCGTTGTGGGTCGGCATATTCATTGTCTCGGCGCGTGGGAGTTGGAAATTTCTGGCATGCATTATTGGGCTCTGCGCAGTGTTCATTGGCCATGCGCCCAATGTTTTATTGAATCGGATTTGCATGGCGAACAATGAAAATTATATGCGATGCACTGTTTCTGCATCACTGCACTTTTTGCGGCAATCGAGGTGAAGCAGCGAGAGATGCGGATTGTCATAGAACTAATTCGAAGCTCGCATTTCTTATTTCAGATGTATGACCGAGTGCTTGTCCCATGAGCAAGACCTTGGTCTACGGCGAGCCGGCTTCATTGCTTTACGGATTTGTTGTCGCGATGCATGGAGGCTGGCCCCTATATTAACCAGGAGCGAGAAATGAAAGATCAGAATCAGACAGATCAAGACAAAGTGACGACCACTCCGATCTCGAGCGGCGTAGCGCCAGGCCCTGGCGAGCATTTGATTGATGCATCCTCGCAACCTTCGATCGCATCAAGCACGCCGGGCGACAGCATCGGTGCGGCGGGAAGTGCCGGTATGGATGCCACCAGCCTGTATGAAGGCAGCGATACCGACCGGATCGGCGGCGCCTCGCGCAGCACCCGCGCCTCGACACAGGGTGCGCGCCAGCGGCAATCCATGCCGTATGAAACCGCAGAGTCGGAAAGTTATGATTCCCTGCGCAGCTATCCCGAGTCGAATGCCTCGTCGGGCACCATGCTGCAAAGCGCGGCAAGCCAGCTGCGGAGTTCGAAGGGAGCCTTTCTTGCAAGCACGGTAGTTGCAGGATTCCTGCTCCAGCGGTTCCTCCAGGCGTCGCCGGCGTCAGGCTCGAGGCGAGGCACCACGACCTACAAGTCGGATGCTTCCAATCTCGGATACGGCGCGGATGCACCCATCGATGCGGACCGGGACTTCGGCCTCGATACCGCTTACTCGCCGGATGCCGTGTATGGGGATGGCTTCTCGGCCGCTTCGGGAAAAACATCCACGGGCACGCTCAACCGCATGACGGATCGGATGAAGCAAGCCAGCGATTCTGCGCGCACCAGGCTGCAATCCACGACGGAGGGCGCAAAGGCGCGTCTGAATGACGTCGGATACCAGACGAAAACCCAGTACTACCGTGCCAAGCATCGTGTCGATACGATGAAAGATGAGCAGCCGTTGTTGATCGGTGCCCTGGGCATTGCGGTGGGCGCAGGACTCGGAGCAATGCTGGCGGTTACCCGCCGCGAGAATGAACTGCTCGGCGGCGTGCGCGACAACCTGATGGGCAAGGCCAAGGAAATCGCTTCGACGCAGATGCAGACGGTGAAGGAATCGGCGCAGCGATTTGCCGAGCTTACCAAGCAGGAAGCGCAGCGTGCCAAGGAAGAACTGGCAGCCAAGGTGACGCAAGGCGCAGGGCAGTCGGGTGGCACTACAGGTACTGGTACAGGTGCCGGTGCCGACTCTGCGGGCGCGACAGGCCGCAACCTCCACTAAAGCGGAAAGCCCCGGTGCACCGGTGCCGGGGCCGGTTTTCACTTGCGGGGCGGCGCAAACGGTCCAGCGCCATCCCCTTATGCACGATCATCTCTATCCGCGCA
The DNA here is from genome assembly GCF_035916955.1 of Noviherbaspirillum album. Taxonomy (NCBI): domain Bacteria; kingdom Pseudomonadati; phylum Pseudomonadota; class Betaproteobacteria; order Burkholderiales; family Oxalobacteraceae; genus Noviherbaspirillum; species Noviherbaspirillum album. The sequence continues at coordinate 27,631 of NZ_JAWIIV010000044.1, forward strand.
TGTTCCGCGCATGTCGTCCTTGGCCAAACCATAATTCGGTTGCGGGCAAGTGCCGCTAGCCGCAGCATGCGTCCGGCATTGCTTGCACACTGCAGCGTGCTTCCGCCGAATGCCTGGAGCCTGCCCGCGTTCCCCTGAAAGAACGTCAATAAAGGTGTCTTGCTTTGACGCATCTCCCCTGCATTGTTAGAATCCTCCTTCCGCGTCTCTTCGGATCTTCCGGCCGGAGCGGCGTCATAGCAATCGCGCGAGTTGATAAGCTGCCCCCGCTAGCGGTGTGAAAGGTGCGGCGGCTGTCCATGTTGGCGCTTTGCCATGCCGGGATGTTCCAGTCGCCCGAGCCCTGGCCGATCGCAATCAACGCAATGGAACCAGCTTCCCTACAGGGCCTTTATCATCTATCCATCCATGAACCTGGCTGGCAATTGGCGTCGATGCCGAGTCGTACGCCGTGCAGAACATTAAAAGGACCATGCAACTCATGTTGCCGAAAAGGGAGCCTCAACACCCAATCGAGCCCGACTTGTCCGAGGCTGCCCTGGCCGCTGACCGCAGCGAAGCCCGGCCGCGTCCACGCGTTGTCCGTTCGTCCTCTGGCTCGCGAGCGAAGTCGATGCTCGTGAGCCTGGCTTGCGCGGCGGCGGTGCTTGCGGGCTTCGCCGCCGAATCAAGGCGCTGGACCGCCGCAACCCACGAGGACGGATCGCTGGCCGTTACCGAAGTTGCCGAACATCGCACCATCTCTCTTGACAAACTGTCTGCCTCCCATATCCCCATGCCGCAAGGCGTTCCTTCGGCGCATGCCAGTTCAATAACCGCGATCAAGGGCGACGAGATGCTGGCATTCTGGTGGGCCGGCAGCCGGGAGAGCGGGCCGGATGTCAAGGTGTACAGCTCCCATTGGGATGATGGCAAGTGGAGCCCTTCGCGCGAGGTCGCGAGCCGCGAGTCGCTTGGCGCCGCGCTGGGCTTCGGCGTGCGCCGGATCGGCAATCCGGTGGTCTGGACCGCCCGTGACGGAAAGATCAACCTGTACGTCGTAGCGACCGGGCTGGGCGGCTGGGCGGCATCGAGGATCGTGCATCTCGTGTCATCGGATCATGCGGAAAGCTTTGAAGTCGTGCGGGTGCTGCCGATGTCGCCTCTCTTCAACACCAGCGTGCTGGTCAGAACGTCGCCGGTCGGACTGGCCGATGGCGGATGGTGGCTGCCGGCCTATTTCGAGCTCGGAATCAAATACCCGATGATCATGTCTTTCGACGATGATGGCGAACCGGAATGGCTCGCGCGCATTGGAGAGCGCATGACGACGCTGCAGCCGACCGTCGTTCCGGTGTCGGCATCCGAAGCGCATGCATTGATGCGCGATGCCAGCGACGAACGCAAGATCCAGCAAGCGGTCAGCCGCGATGGCGGAGCCACCTGGGAAGACCTGCCGCCGCTCGACCTTCCCAATCACAGCACTTCCGTGGCAGCCCTTCGGCTCAGCGAGGGCGGCTACCTGCTCCTGCACAACCACGTCATTGAGGGCGGGTCGTCACGCAATATCCTCCGTCTTTCGATATCGAAGGACGCAAGGACCTGGGAAACCGTGTTCGACGTCGCCCGGGGCGAACCGGGCGAAGAATTTTCCTATCCCACCCTGCAGCAGGTCGGCAATGAACTGCACGTGACTTATACCTCGCGCCGCACTTCGATCGAACATCATGTGTACCGGATCGCCTATGGAAAGGAACCGCGATGAGTTTGCCGGAACTGGAATGGCAGATACTTTACGGGCGATTCGCCTGGGCCATGGTGCTGGCCGCACTGCTAGTCGCACTGCTGACGGCGGCGTGGCCGCGCGCGAGACGGATGCCGGCTGCGGCAATCGCATTCCTGCTGATCGGCGCAGTGCTGCTGGCAATGCTTCCCGGCGCGGCCTCGTTCGCATACTGGCTGGGCCTGGCCCTGCAGTGGCCGAGCGGACTCCTGGTGGGACTTTCGCTGGGCAGGCTGTACCTGAATTGGAAGGGCGCGCGCGAACAGGCAGTTATGCCGCCCTGGCTTGCCATTCCAATTGCGCTGGCAGGATCCATGCTGTACCTAGACGCGGTCGGACTGGTCGCGCTGGGTGTTTACTATGTCGGCTTCGGACCGGTCGGTGCCCCTGTGGCAGCCCTGGTCCTGATGCTTGCATGCGCCACTGCGGCAGCGCTCGGCTATTCGCGCCTCCCGGCACTGGCGCTTCTGCTTGCGACCGCCATCTTTACGGTGCTGCGTCTGCCTACCGGCAACCTGTGGGATGCCTTGCTGGACCCGGTGCTGTGGACTTGGTCCCTGGTGTCGCTGATATCGATGGGGAAGCTGCGCGCCGGCGCTCGGCGCCGCGAGCGCCTCGGGCAGGACTCGCCGCAGGCGGGTTATGCAAGCGTGGTGAACGCGCAAACTGCCGAAGACATCGGAAAGTCTGCATAATTCGCTATTTATTCGAAAAGGGAGCTGGCCCGTGGGAAGTCGCACTTCGTTTTTAACCCCGGTGATCGTTACGGCGATCGCAATCAACGCCGTTGTCCTTGCAGCGGCGCTGGCGCTGGCATCGTCGGACGCCGAATCGCCCAGCATGTGGCGCCTGCTGGGCGAAGACGGCCTGGTGGAGTGGATGCAGTTCCTGTGCTTCACCGTCCTGTCTGGACTGCTCGGTTTCATTGCCATGGACAAGATGTCCCGGCAACCCAGGATCAGCCTCGAGGTGCTAGGCATCATCGGCCTGACCGTGCTCGTGGCGCTGGCGGCGCTCGAAGAGATCAGCTGGTTCCAGCGCTTGCTGGGCATCGACTCTCCGGAGTTCTTCAAGCAGAACAACAAGCAGTTCGAAACCAATTTGCACAACCTGGCGCTGGGCGGCGCCAGCCTGCACAAGACCATCCTGGTCAAGCTGATCTTTGTCGTCGGCATCACCCATAACGTCATATTGCCGCTGGTCGCGCGCACCAGGCCCGCCGTCAAGAGCTGGGTGGAGTCGCTGGGAATCTATCTCCCGCCGCTGCCGGCCGCATACGCCTACCTTCTGCTGGTGCTGCTGTCCCATCTTCTGATCGATCATCCGCGCAAGGGAGAACTCAGCGAGATGTTCGGGGCGGTGCATTATCTGTCGACCGCGTTCATGGCGTACATGATCGGACTCGGCTACGGCCGGCCGGCGGTCATCGACAACCAGGCGGACAGCCGGAAGGTTTCCACACTGTTTGCAATGCTGCTGGTATTCCTGCTGTTCGTGTCCTGGCTTCTCGGCTCGACCTACAATCCGCAACCCTGATCGTAGGATTGGCGCGGAAACCCGTGATTGCGACGGTTCAATGACATGATGCCGTAGCGGAGATGCAGCCTGCTGCGAATGCTCCGGCAATCCACGTCCTCGCAATGCAAATCCATGGATAGCGGCAATGGCTGCCGCTGCCGTGATCAGGCCGCCATTGGCTGCGGTGCGGGAGTGAGCAGTCGGCCCGCGATCCGATAGCACCGCTTGCCTGCGCGCTTGGCCTCATACATGGCCTGATCGGCATCGGCCAGCAAGCGTTCGAAGTCCGGATTGGCGGCATCGAGAGAAAGCTGCGCAATCCCTATGCTCAGCCCCAGTGCGCCGAGCGGCAACTGCGCTATGGGGCGGCCGGCGGCGAAGGTCTTCAGCAGCCGTTGCGCGAGCCCTTCCAGCTGCGCCAGCGAGAGGCCGCGGGTGACGATGACGAATTCATCGCCGCCCAGTCGGGCCAGGCAATCCGTGCCGCGCAATTGTGATTGAATGGCCTGGCTGGCCCAGATCAGAGCTTCGTCGCCTGCATCGTGACCGAGGGTATTGTTGATGTTCGAGAAGCCGTCGAGATCGATGAACAGGGCAGCCAGCGGCTCGCGGCGGCGCAGGCTGTCGGCCATCGCATCTCTGCTCCACTCGCCCAGAAAGCGGCGGTTCGGCAAACCGGTCAGCTGGTCGTGGCTGGCGTCCCGCGCCAAGCGCTGAGCCTCGCGCCGGAGCAGCCGGCGGCCTTCCGCGCCGTACCAGAACGCCAGGCAGAAACCGGACGCGATGGATAGCACCCATAAAACAAACAGCCACTTCGCTTCCCGTACGACCTGCTCGGTTGCCTTGTCCTGCGCAAGCTGCCGCTGCCGGAAGCCTGCATTGAGACTCTGTACGATATTTTGAAGGGTGTGCAGGCGCGCCGAGTTTTCCGCCAGTTCCTGCGTGCTGATGGCTGAAGGCAAACCGCCCGGCATCACAGGCGCCGCGCTGCCGGCCGGCGCGACATCGCGCGAGCGCGGCAACATGCGCAGCTTGGCGATCAATGCCTGGGCGGCGGCATCGTCATCGGGCACCATGCGGGCAAGAACCGCAATCGTTTTCCCCAGCTCCAGGCCGCCCTGCTGGAAAGGCGCCATGAAGCTGGAGTCGCCGGTCAGCATGAAGCTTTGCTGACCGGCTTCCATGTGCTGGATACTGCTCAGGATTTTGAGTGCCGTGGCCGTCGCTTCCGCCGCCTTGCGATGCGCTTCATGTCCGTCAAGGATGCGGTTCGCCTGCAAGCCGAAAGTGATGCACCCGATAACGGCGAGCAGCGCGCTAAAAACCAGCGCCGACAGGCTGAAGGCTTCGAAGCGGGCGTGCTTCCTTTTCCAGGCAGCGCCCGATTCGGCTGAATCGCCTGAGTCTGCTTTGCCCGGGCGGGCGTGCGCGATGGGCGTGGACGTTTTCATCATGATTTCTTAAAGAGGCTCGCGCCCTTGCCATCGGCTGCGCATTGCGGTTGCTGGCTCGGCGGATGAGTATCGGTATGCCGTTCTGACGGCGGAAGAGAACATGCTGGTTGGATACGTAAAGCCGCAAATCGTTCTCGGCTGGAAACGATCATCTGATCGCGGAGGGAGCGTTGAAAACGTGCCGCGAGCAGCATCGGGCACACGCTTCAGTGGCGGGCGGGCATTAAGCGCGGATCATTGCGCATTGAACAAGCCGACAAGGCGACCGTTCCGTCGGCAGGACATGGCAGTGCAGCGGGCCATTGCCCGACTTGTCGCGACCGCATTGTCGTGCTTGCATTGCCATATGCGTATCGCGCTGCCTGCCGGCTGACTACACCAGGCGCAGGCGGGGCAAATCCGATCGAGGTTCGATCTGCGTGGCGATAAACACGCCGCAGTCACGATAGGAGGCGAAGCCGGAATGCCCGGGCTTTCGCCCCAGAATGGCTACGGTAAGCGCCCGCTGATGGCGTTCATGCATCCATTCGGTTCCGGCGTTCTTCAGGTCGGTTGCGAGCGCCAGCCAGTCTTCCCTGAAGCGGAAAGCCTGCTTCCAGTTCACGTGGTCGATATAGCCATTCTCGACCGCCGCCGTGAACGCATCAAGAAACAGCCGCCAGAGCGGGATCATCAGGAAGCGCTTGTCGTCGTAGTCGAATTTGTTGAGTTGCTGATAATTTCCCACTCGATCGAAGCAGCCTTGCTCGACATTCCAGCCGCCGTTTTCAACGGGGGTCATCTGTTCGTCTTCTGTACGCGAGCCGATATAGCCTTGCTCATGTGTAAGGGACGTGATGAGCGGCGAATAGCCTTGTCCAATCCGTTTCATCGGTGGTCAGTGTTATATGTCGGATAGGTATTCTAAAGCATGCTCGTTTGCAGGATTGATCACCTCGGAATCCGGCTCCAATAAAAAAACCGCAGCCCCTTGGGGCTGCGGAATAAATCCCTATCAGGATAGGGGAGGAGACATGAGTTTAGTTAGCAAAGAGCGGGCCACCCCGCTCATCAGCAGGCAGATGCGGCCTTGATACCGAATCCGGTCGGTTCAGTGTCCGACAGGAAGATGTTTCGCAGCGCTTGCATGTTCATCTTTACACCGTGGCGGTAAAAACTCCGCGTTTCATTAGCGACATCCAGTGATTCACTGCAAGGCTGCATGGCACAAGAATCAGAGAACCAAAGGCTTTTTGATGTTCTCAATAGGGAAGCGCGACGCAATGCAGGCCGCATGGCGAATGCGAGTCCAGATCCAATCGCATGCAATACATTTTAAGAAGGATTCCAGTAAGCCCATGAGTACACATCAATATCGCATTACTCTTGAATATCTGGGCGGAAAGCATGCAGGCCCCGAGCTGCATGCGCCGCTGAGTTTCCATGCCGATAATCACGACGACCTGTTCGATATCATCCAACGTGTGCAGCAGGCCGACATGTTCGATGCCGACACATCGGCGGCACTGGCGCTGGGAATGAAGCTGTTCAGCGAAGTCATGCTCAAGCATCGCCAGGACCCGCTGTTTGCACCCATCCTCGGGGCATACCGCGATTACATCACTGCATTCAAGCAGCGCGTGTCGCAAGGACGGGGCGCGGAAGACGGACGCGGAACTGGCTGACGCAACCCGGAGGCCCGTTTCCGGAAAAGCATGTGCAGGCAAGCGTCATGGTTGCACCTGCCTGTTGTCGGGAAAATGCCGCCCTCATGGCTTAGCAAAACCAGGTGCTCAATTGACCCGGCCCGCCGCCGATCAGCTGCGCGACAGCAGCAGCTTGACGCCGGCGAACGCGAACACCACCGCAAGCACGCCTTCGAACCAGCGGCGCACACGCATGTATATGCGGCGGGCCGCCGCTGTCGAGAAGAGCAAGGCTTAGCCGCCGAACACCAAGATACCAATGCAGACGCAGCCGCCCACAATGACCAGCGCGTGGACGGTGCCGGCCCCCTGGGGCAGTGCCAGAGAGACAATGGAGATCCAGGTCAGGATGGCCTTCGGGTTGGTCAGGTGAAGACCGAGTCCCTTCAGGTAAAGACGTTTCAAGTCCTCTGCCCCGGCTTCCCTGTTCAACCCGATGTTCCGGGAGTCCCGGGCGGGCGCCGCGCGGCATGCTGCGCGTGCTGACCTTGCCGCCAGCCAAAGCAGGTAAGTGCCCCCAAGTAGCTTGATGAGCAGCAGCAGGTTCGAATACGTCAGCAGGACGGCCGACATGCCAAGCGCCGCCAGCAGCGCCCAGAACATCGATCCGGATACCACGCCGGCGGCGAACACGAATGCCGGCTTGCGTCCCGAATGCATCGCAATCGACATGATCGACAGGTTGCTTGGCCCCGGGCTGACAGTGCCGACGAAATAAGCTGCATAGGCAAGCAGGGCATCGGGGCCCAAGAGATGAATTTCCATGGTGTGCCTGTATATGAGGTTTCGGCGTAGCCAGCCGTAGGACCTGATTGCGCACGGGGTGCGATGGTGCATTAAACACGATTCCCTCGGACCGCGCAGCGACTCGCCGGAATGGCAGCTGGAATGGGAGTCCTCTCATCGGGACAATCAATGCAGTTTCACGTTTGCTATTGACATATGTCTTCAACTAAAACAAACTTCAATTTAATCGAGTGCATTAGATAATAACGAATCAGTATCGGAATACTGCCATGCACGCGCAGAATGTTGAAACATTGTAGGAACGGAAGCCGGGCGCACGCTCTGCTATTCCTTCCATTCATGTCAAGGAGATCATCATGACGGAAAAAAAATTTGCTTCGCAGGCCGACCTTGTGGAAAAGAAGACCAGTTTCATCAAGCTATCCGACAATGCTTATGCCTATACCGCCGAGGGCGACCCCAATTCCGGCGTGATCATCGGCGATGACAGCGTCATGGTCATCGATACCACCGCCACGCCCATCATGGCGCAGTCGCTCATCAAGCATATCCGCGAGGTCACCGACCTGCCTATCAAGTACGTGGTGCTGTCGCACTACCACGCGGTGCGGGTGCTCGGCGCGTCGGCCTATTTCAAGGAAGGCGCGGAACAGATCATCGCCTCGCGCGGTACTTATGAGCTGATTGTCGAGCGCGGCGAACACGACATGAAGTCGGAGATCGAGCGCTTCCCGCGCCTGTTCGCCGGGGTGGAATCGGTGCCCGGCCTGTCCTGGCCGACCATGGTGTTCGAAAAGGAAATGACGATCTTCATGGGCAAGCTTGAAGTGAAGCTCATGCATATCGGCATGGGCCACACCAAGGGCGACACCATTGCCTGGATTCCATCGCAGAAGATCTGCTTCTCTGGCGACCTGGTCGAGTATGACGCGGCGGCCTATACGGGCGATGCGCAGCTGGAGGAGTGGCCGCACACGCTGGAGGCATTGCGCGCCATGGGTGCTGAAAAGCTGGTGCCGGGCCGCGGGCCGGCACTGATGAACCCGGCCGAGGTGAACAAGGGCATCGACTATACGAAGGACTTCGTCACCACGCTGCTGGAATGTGCGAAGGAGTCGGTGGCGCAGGGCAAGGACCTGAAGGCCGCGATGGCGCACACGCGCAGCAAGATGGACCCCAAGTTCGGCCATGTATTCATTTATGAGCACTGCCTGCCGTTCGATGTGACGCGCGCTGTGGATGAGGCGAGCGGGATCAAGCACCCGCGCATCTGGACCGCCGAGCGCGACAAGGAAATGTGGCATGCGCTGCAGGATTAGGTTTTGCGCACGCAAGCGGGTGCCCGGCAACGGCTTGCAAGCCGTTGCGGCGTACCGCGGCGCAAGGCATGCCTTGCGCAATCCCGCAGCACGTCCGCGCATCTGGACCGCCGAGCGCGACAAGGAAATGTGGCATGCGCTGCAGGATTGATAAGTTGCGTCTTGTGACCATGTAACTATAACGAGCATCGTCCTGGAGAACTGCAATGGACACTAATTACCAGCAGGCGGTTTACGATTACCGCCGTTCGCCGGATCAGGACGCTGCGACGCCGGCGCGCCATCCGGTGATCGTCGTGGGGGCAGGCCCGGTCGGGCTGTCTGCCGCGATAGACCTTGCGCAGCACGGCCAGCCGGTCGTGCTGCTCGACGATGACTGCGGACTGTCGGCCGGCTCGCGCGCGATCTGCTTTTCCAAGCGCACCCTCGAAATCTTCGACCGACTGGGCTGCGGTCAGCGCATGGTGGACAAGGGCGTGTCGTGGAATGTGGGCAGGGTGTTCTTCCGTGAGGAACAGGTCTATTCCTTCGACCTGCTGCCGGAGTCCGGGCACCGGCGTCCGGCCTTCATCAATCTGCAGCAGTACTATGTCGAAGGCTACCTGGTTGAACGGGCGCTGGAGCTGCCTAATATCGATCTGCGCTGGAAGAACAAGGTCGTTGGCCTGTCGCAGGAAGCCGGCGGCGTCACGCTGATGGTGGAGACTCCGGAAGGATCGTACAGCCTGGCATGCGATTACCTGGTTGCCTGCGACGGATCGCGCAGCCCGATACGGGGCTTGTGCGGGCTGGAGAGCAAGGGCCGCACCTTCCGTGACCGCTTCCTGATCGCCGACGTCAAGATGAAAGCGGAGTTCCCGACCGAGCGCTGGTTCTGGTTCGACCCGCCATTCCATCCCAATCAGTCGGTTCTGCTGCACCGCCAGCCGGACAATGTCTGGCGCATCGATTTCCAGCTGGGTTGGGATGCTGATCCGGTCGAGGAAAAGAAACCTGAAAAGGTCATTCCCCGCATCCGGGCGCTGCTCGGACAGGACGTCGACTTCGAACTGGAATGGGTCAGCGTCTATACTTTTTCCTGCCTGCGCATGGAGCGCTTCCGCCATGGCCGCATCCTGTTCGCCGGCGATGCGGCGCACGGCGTATCGCCGTTCGGTGCGCGCGGTGCCAACAGCGGCGTGCAGGATGCCGACAACCTTGCCTGGAAACTCGCGCTCGTGCTCAAGGGCGGGGCGTCTCCCGACCTGCTCGACACCTATGCCGTCGAGCGCCAGGCCGCAGCAGATGAAAACATTCTCAATTCGACGCGTTCCACCGATTTCATTACACCCAAGAGCGCGGTCAGCAAGACCTTCCGCGATGCGGTGCTGAGACTGTCGAAGCACCACGAATTCGCGCGCCGCATCGTCAACAGCGGCCGGCTGTCCATGCCGTCGGTGTTGGCGGACAGTCCGCTCAATACGACGGATGGGGATGAATTCGAAGGAGCCATGGTGCCGGGCGCTCCGATGGCGGACGCACCGGTGGTCGCCGCAACCGAGCAGCAGTGGCTGACCGCTTATGCTGGCGGCACGTTCACAGGCTTGTACTTTTCCGATCGCGGGCGGGTTGATGACAAGGCCTTCGAATCCCTTGCATCACTTGCGCACGGAGATCAGCCGGTGCGAACGCTGATCATCGTTTCACAGGGTACGGATGCGCCTGCGGCCGACGGCCTGACCGTACTCAACGATGAGCAGGGCTTGCTGGCCCAGCGCTACGACGCTAAGCCGGGCACCTTCTATCTGATACGGCCCGACCAGCATGTCTGTGCCCGCTGGAGGAAGCTCGAACCTGAACTTGTGCGGCAGGCGCTGGCGCGCGCCACGCAGTCCGCCGTGGAAACCAATCTTGCCGAGGGAGTGCCATGCCTGGCCCTGCACTGAATACCGCCGCCAATCTTGCGCGTCCTGATGATTTCTACGAACGGCTGATCGACATGCATCGCGATTTGTCGCCGGAGCAGAGCGAGGCAGCGAATGCTGCATTGATTCTCCTGCTTGCCAATCATATCGGCGATCAGGGAGTGCTGGAGGAGGCGATGCGGATCGCGCGGGACCAGGGGGCGGGCGGGACATGATCCGGGCGCCAGACGACCCGCATGAAAGCTAGGGATGGGCGTCCTCCGGGATTACTCCCTGAACGTGCTTGCAATTACGCCTCTCAGCCACTGGTTGCCGCTGTCCTGGTTGAAGCGCCGGTGCCAGAAGATATTCGTATGCAGCGGCGGCAGCCGCAGCGGAGGACGCGCGAAGGCGAGTCCGAACGGGCCGGCGGCGCGCTGCGCCAGCTTCTCCGGCACCGTGACCACCATGTCGGTGGTGCTGACGATGTAAGGCACCGAGGTGAAATGCGGCACATGGAATTGCGCGGCGCGCGCGACGCCGGCCTTCTCCAGCCTCTCATTGATCACGTCATAGGGGTTTTCCCGCGACGATACGATCAGGTGCCGCGCCGCAAGAAAATCAGCCAAGCTGATATTGCCCTTGGCAAACGCATGGTCCTTGCGGAACATGATGACGTACTTCTGGCTGAACAGGCTGCGGTGATACAGGCTCTCCGATGCATCGGTGAATGCACCGATGACCAAGTCGATCTGGCCGGTTTCGATGCCTTCGCGCCAGTCGACCGCGCTTACCCTTACCGACCCGATCCTGACATGGGGCGCAATCCTGCCGCAGCGCTCCAGCAGTGCCGGCATGAAATGGATTTCTCCGACGTCTGTCATGGCAATCACGAACTGGCGGTCGCTGGTAAGCGGGTCGAATTCCTGCTGCCGGTTCAGGGCGGATGCCACGCTCGCCAGTGCATTGGCGATCGGTTCCGCGATTTCCTGGGCATAGGGCGTGGGCTGCATGCCTTGCGCGGTGCGCACGAACAGTTCATCTTCGAAAGCCTTGCGCAGGCGCGCCAGGGCATTGCTGATGGTCGGCTGCGACAGTCCCAGGCGCGCCGCCGCCAGCGACACCTGCCGCTGCTGGAACAGCTCATGAAACACCACCAGGAGATTGAGGTCGATATCGGAGGGATGGCGCATTATTGATATGCTAAATAAGCGAAATTTGCGTATTTGCATTTTAATTCAATGCATGAAGTCCTATAGTGGCAGCTGTCATTTTTTCATCAGCCGCGATCCGGCGGCCGCCATTCGCGCTTTTTGCACTGGAGCAAAGTCATGACGTCCATCAGCGACCTCGCCAAGGCACCCGGCCTGTCCATTACCAAGCATCTGTATCAATCCGGCTTTGCCAATGAATTCGCGACCGAAGCCTTGCCCGGCGCCTTGCCGGTCGGACAGAATTCCCCGCAGCAGGCCCCTTATGGCTTGTATGCCGAGCAAATCTCCGGCACCGCGTTCACCGCGCCGCGCAGTCACAACCGTCGCTCCTGGCTGTACCGCATCCGCCCGGCGGCGATGCACAAGCCGTTCAATCTGGTGGAGTCGAATTCGATCGTATCCGATTTTGCAAGCGTGCCGCCCACGCCGCCGAATCAGCTGCGCTGGAATCCCCTGCCGATGCCGACCACGCCGACCGACTTCGTCGACGGTTGGGTAACGATGGCCGGCAACGGCTCGCCGGAAGCGATGTCCGGCTGCGCGATCCATTTGTATGCGGCCAACAAGGATATGGAAGGCCGCTTCTTCTACAACGCCGACGGCGAACTGCTGATCGTGCCGCAGCAAGGCCGCTTGCAGCTGGCCACCGAAATGGGCATGGTGGAGGTCGAGCCGCAGGAAATCGCGGTCATCCCGCGCGGCGTGCGCTTCCGGGTTGCGCTGCCCGACGGCCAGGCTCGCGGCTATATCTGCGAAAACTTCGGCGCGCTGTTCCGCCTGCCGGACCTCGGCGTGATCGGCTCCAACGGGCTTGCCAATCCGCGTGACTTCCTGACGCCGCAAGCTTCCTATGAAGACGTGGAAGGCGATTTCGAGCTGCTCGCCAAATTCAACGGCCGCCTGTGGAGCGCCGCGATCGGACATTCGCCGCTGGACGTGGTGGCCTGGCACGGCAACTATGCGCCATACAAATACGACCTGCGCCGCTTCAATACCATCGGCTCGATCAGCTATGACCATCCGGACCCGTCGATCTTCCTGGTGCTGCAGTCGCCGAGCGACACGCCGGGCGTGGATTCGATCGATTTCGTGATCTTCCCGCCGCGCTGGCTGGCAGCGGAAAATACTTTCCGCCCGCCCTGGTTCCATCGCAACATCGCCAGCGAGTTCATGGGCCTGATCCATGGCGAGTACGATGCAAAGGCCGAAGGCTTCGTGCCCGGCGGCGCCAGCCTGCACAACTGCATGTCGGGACACGGCCCGGACGGCGAGACCTACGAAAAGGCGTCGCGCAGCGACACCAGCAAGCCGAACAAGGTGGCCGACACCATGGCCTTCATGTTCGAAACGCCCACGGTGATCAAACCCACGAAATTCGCACTTGAAACCTCGCAGCTGCAGGCCGAATACTTCCAGTGCTGGCAGACCATCAAGAAAAACTTCAATCCGAACGCAAAATGAGCCAACAAGACATGACTACCGCGCCCGACCTCAAGAGCTGGGTGGAAAGCGCCAATGCGGCCGACAGCGAATTCCCGATCCAGAATTTGCCCTATGGCGTGTTCAGCACGAAGAACGGTGCGCCGCGGGTGGGCGTTGCCATCGGCGACAGCATTCTCGACCTCGCCGTGCTGGCAGGCGAAGGCGTGCTGCAATGCAAGCCGGACGTGTTCGCGCGCGCCAGCCTGAACGATTTCATCGCTGAAGGCCCGGCTACATGGCGCAGCGTGCGCGAGCAGGTGAGCGCCTTGCTGTCCGCTTCCGATCAGACGCTGCAGGGCAACGCCGCGCTTCGCGCGACGTCGCTGGTTCCGCAGTCTGAAGCGGCGATGCTTTTGCCGGTGGAGATTCCCGGCTACACCGATTTCTATTCGTCGAAAGAACACGCGACCAATGTTGGCTCGCTGTTTCGCGACCCCAAGAATGCCCTGCTGCCCAACTGGTCGGAAATTCCGATCGGCTACAACGGCCGCGCGTCCTCGGTGATCGTGAGCGGCACGCCGGTACGTCGTCCCAACGGGCAGATCAAGCTGCCCGACCAGGAGCGCCCGGTATTCGGCGCCTGCCGCAAGCTTGATATCGAACTCGAGACCGGCTTCATCGTCGGCGTACCGAATGCGCTCGGCGACCCCATTCCCTGCGAAGAGGCGGAAAAGCATATCTTCGGCATGGTGCTGCTCAACGACTGGAGCGCGCGCGATTTCCAGGCCTGGGAATACGTGCCGCTCGGCCCGTTCAACGCGAAGACCTTCGCGACCACCATCTCGCCGTGGGTGGTGACGATGGATGCGCTGGCGCCTTTCCGAACCACGCAGCCGAAGCAGGATCCGCAGCCGCTGGCTTATCTGCAGCATGCCGGCGACCATGCCTTCGACATCCAGCTCGAAGCGCTGATCAAGCCGCAGAATGCGGCCGAGCCGACCACCATCGCCCGCACGAATTTCAAGTACATGTACTGGACCATGGCGCAGCAGCTGGCGCACCACACGGTGTCGGGCTGCAATACGCGCGTCGGCGACCTGATGGGTTCTGGCACCATCAGCGGCCCCACGCCGGATTCCCTGGGTTCGCTGCTGGAAATGACCTTCAACGGCCGCGAACCGGTGACGCTGAAGACAGGCGAGAAGCGCGCCTTCATCGAAGACGGCGATGAGCTGACATTGCGCGGATGGTGCCAGGGCAATGGCTACCGCGTCGGTTTCGGTCCTTGCACCGGCGTCATTCTTCCGGCACACCCCGCAAAGTAAAGGAGGGCGCGTGAAGCTCTACAGCTATTTCCGCAGTTCGGCATCGTTCCGCGTGCGCATCGCACTGAACCTGAAAGGTCTTTCGTACGAATACGCGGCGGTGCATCTGGTGCGCAACGGCGGCGAACAGCTGGCACAGACTTACCGCTCCATCCATGCGGACGGGCTGGTGCCGGCGCTGGAGGACGATGGCCAGTTATTGCAGCAGTCGCTGGCCATCATCGAGTATCTCGACGAAATCCATCCACAGCCGCCGCTGCTGCCAGGCACGCCGGCCGGCCGCGCTTATGCCCGATCACTGGCCTTGCAGATCGCCTGCGACATCCATCCGCTGAACAACCTGCGCGTGCTCAAGTACCTGACCGGCACGCTGGGCGTGTCCGACGAAGCCAGGCAGCAATGGTATCGCCACTGGGTAACGACCGGCTTCACCTCGCTGGAAGCGCGACTGGCCGCCGATAGCCGCACCGGCAAGCTGTCATGCGGTGACCAACCCACGCTGGCCGACCTGTGCCTGGTGCCGCAGGTATGGAATGCGCAGCGCTTCGGTATTCCGCTCGATGCCTATCCAACCATCATGCGCATCAACGATTACGCGATGACACTGGACGCATTCGCGCTGGCCGCGCCCGCCAAGCAGCCCGACGCGGAATAGTCACCCCACTAGGCACTGTGCCGGATTCCGGGCTTATTGCGGAATGACTTCAAATACCAGGATTTGATTGCGGTCGGTTGCGGAGTCGGCGGCGGGAAAATTGTCATCCGCCACCACGATGAGCGAGTCTCGTCCGTTTGCCAGCCTGGGGCCGAAAGTCATGCCCTCCAAGTTTGCAATGCCGCCGAGCTGGGCTTTCAGACTTTCGAAATCCAGCACGAGGCGCTTCGAGACCGGCGTATAGGTTCCCGTGGCGAGCGCTGGCCGGGACAGCACATCGGTGGCATTCGTGACGTCGATCTCATAGAGTCGCACCTGATTGCCGATGACGCCGACGGAGAAGCTGCGCTCCAGCACCAGGAAGCGCTTGTCCGTCAGCGCGAGGATTTCGGTCGCGCCGCTGACCGTGAATGCATTGTCGGGGACCGGAGCGGCCTGCACCCGCTCGACCGGATAGGCGTACTGCGCAATCGCGGTGCCGCTTGCCCGGTCGAACTCGGTAATGCGCGCGATGGAGCCGGAAGTCGTCGTGGACGCCGGGCCGTCGGCAAGCAGCGGGCCTTCGGCAAGGACCACGGCATTTTTTCTGCCCGGCGTGAATGTGATGCCTTCGAATACGAGATTGCCGCGCGGTCCGGTATCGGATGCAGACATGCGGAACATCGAGGGCAGGGCATATTCCCGGACATGACTGCCGTCGGTTCGCATTTCGCGGATGAATGGATCGATGATGCGCTGCGGCGAAGTCAGCGTGCGGTCTCCTTCGCTGACCCAGACCAGGTTGCCGCTGACTGGATCGATGCGGATGCCTTCCGGATCCGCGACCCTGGGATCGGGCACTTTCGGATATACGCTGCCGTCTGGCTGTTTCAGCGAAAATGTGGACAGAAACTGGACACCGTTGAATCCGCTTTCACTGAATGCCAGGTTGGCGGTATAAGCGCGCGGCGGATTGCCCGAATCGGCAGTCGTGCGGTCGTCGGAAATCATGACATAGCGGTTGTTGGCCGCATCGTAATCAATGCCCGACAGGCCGCCCACCACAGTTCCCTGAAACTCGGTCCTCCTCGGAAGGACCTGCTGGCCTAGCAAGCGCAGCGAGCTTACCGTGCGCTCCGCCGTTTGCTTATCGTCGGAGCCGCCGCAGCCCGCGAGAGCTCCGAGTAGCGTGAAGGTCGCCGAGGCCAGTAAATAGTGTGCGATTCTGTTGTGCATGAGTGTGGTCGACTTTTTGTTGTTGGAAACACGTCGCACTATAAGGAAACACCGTGACAGGAACGTGACAGCCACGCAAGCGTCACCTGCGAATCAGTCCAGGCGCGTTTGTAGGAATTACAGAAAAATCGTCACATCTTCAATAATCGAAGCACAGTTTATCGGCATACCGTGCGGCGCAGGACTGGCACATGAATTGCAGATGCGGCGGTTCCCTACCTTCATCTGGAGAACATCATGCAAGTAAACCGCAATCTGCTTCGCATGCTGCCCGTGGCAATTCTTGCCGCAGGCCTCGCTGCATCCCCTGCATTTGCGCAGAGCACTTCAACCGGAGCAAGCAAGGGAGGTCCGTCCTCCGGCGACGCATCGGCTTACCCGAGCCCGGGCAGCGCCGGAACCTCCGGTACCACCTCAGGCACCTCAGGCACATCGCGTTCTTCTTCCGATACTTCCGGTTCCTCTGGAAGCAGCGCGCAGCACAGCGGCTCGGGCAGCCACAAGTCAGGAGCGCAATCCTCCGGAGGAAGTTCGAATTCCGGTTCGGCAAAAATGTCTTCGGGCGATTCCTCTGCCTATCCGGGCAAGCCGGCATCGGGAACAGGTTCGTCAAATGCATCGGCTGGCGGCAGCGGCGCCTACGGCGCCGGAAAGACGCCTTCCGGCTCGCAAGGCAGCAGCAAGTAAGCGGCATCGCGATTGTCTGTTGGCCGATGCTGGCCGAGTGCGCTGTCATCAGAGCGAAACAATGGCCCACTACAATGCGCTCGTCATCCAGCATCCCCAAGGTTGATTTTTGCCCGCAGCGATCCTGCGGGCATTTTTTTTGTACCTTCTTCGCTCTGCGAAGTCATATCCGCATCCTTCCAGTACCTGTCGCACACTGACAACAGCTTGTACGATTGTCATGAAGCTGTCACAGGCCGCATTCAGACTTCCACCTGTCCTCAACGCCGCGCAGGTGCAAAAAGCCTGCGCCGGCCGCCGACCAACGAGGGCGGCGACTTGAATTCGCGCATGCGAACGACAGCCGCACGGCATCTGTAAATGACAAACTCTCTGGGATAACAATGAAAAAATCGCTCATCGCACTGGCAGTGCTCGGCGCTGTCGCCGGCGCCGCATCCGCGCAAACCAATGTGACC
>NZ_JAWIIV010000045.1:0-43927 GCF_035916955.1 Noviherbaspirillum album
AGGATCCACTTAAGATAAGTGGGCACGATCATCCTTATACGTCACTTCCGTGACAAGGTGAGTTCACCAAGTGCTTACCAATAAAGACATTATGCAGCGTGTCCACCGTTATCGCTTTCGGGCTTTTGAACCTTGCTGCATTTCCGTTTCCATCAGCATGTCCGCCTGCTCCGGGAAAACCAGCCAACGTCGTTACGGAGCCGTCTACCATCTTGCGGATGGCGTTGTTTCCAGTATCTGCAATATACACGGCACCATCCGCACCCACCGCAATGCTACTTGGCGCATTGAATCGGGCGGAGGCTCCGATTCCATCTGTAAAGCCTGCGCCACCGGTATTCCCTGCAATCAGCGTCAGCTGCGGCAGAACCGGAGCACCTGCCGATGGTTGTTCACTACCCAGCTGAGCGGGAACTGTTTCCTTATTCGATCCGCCACAGCCTCCAAGCATGCTAAGCATCATGAATAGGACTAGCGGAGCCAGCAACTTGGTCTTAAAAAATATGCAGGAATTTGCCATGAAAGAAAAAGAGACAGCGATTGAAGATGGGAAATGACTATGCCGAGGTGTTGCCAATAAACATTGAGAAACATCAGGATTTGCATATGTCCGATCATGCCAACCTACTTTTACTCAATAGAGGTATCCTGACACAACTCAATTCCGCTTCAATCCCATGCACATGGGAGCAATGACCAATTATTGCGCGAAGCCACGTGTACCCGATGTCTGGTTCTAAGCGTCGAGACAAGCTGTTAATCATAGTCCCTGGCCGCACGCAATGATTCCGGGACATCGCAAGGCCGGCTGCTATGGGCCACGTTCCAGACCTTGGCTATTCAGCAGCGACAGACAACAGGCGACCCGAAGCCGACGTTTGCCCGCTCATCTCTAAATTTTTTGCCGCAGAATCGCTATTACGTTGGACCGAATGTGATTCAGAAGCATTTCCCGCTCTTTTGGAAAACCCACTAGGTCTGGCACCTCTAGCCCCAGGTACCCATCTCTTGCAGCTGCAACAATTTGTTGGCATTCCACAGGCAGCCGCCCCAAAGCCCAATTTGCGGCGTCATCCTTGGAAGCAATGTCTTCTGTTGTAGCCGTGTACCAGATGCGTACGAGGGCGAGGATAATGTTTCTCTCATCTCCTTCCCAGTCTGACTCTGTATTCCAGAGCGCTAACGTGTCCAGAAGCGAACGCTGGATATCAATGGCAGGAATTTCGTTGAAATATTCCTGGGCTGCGGGACCGTACAAAGCAAGGCTATGCCGCCGTACCTTTGTCAACAAGATAGCCAAATCATGGTCTGTCATGGCCGGCTCATAAATTCCCAAGTTAATATCGTCACGCAGCCATTCGCCAAATTGCATCTGGCGTTTTGCTGGATATCGCCATGGCAGCACGTCTTCTTGTGCCAGGACGGTTACTTCAAGCGCACGGCGGATGAGGTCGGTGCCCGGGGGGGCAGATACCGATAACAATTCGGACATCAACGCCGCTCTAGTTGTGTCATCCAAGGGAGCATTTATTGTAACTAGCAGGTCGATATCACTAAATGGCTTTAAACCTCCATGAATGGCCGAACCAAACAGGTAAATCGCCTGAATGGCTTCACCAAGATGATGCTTCAAAACCGAAAGTGTATCGAACACCTGTTTCGTAATGGCTTCTGGAAGTCCAATAGTCATGGCAGGAAGTATATCTCATCGAATGACCGCTACTGGCCGATTGCTGTCAGTCAATCTTCATTTGCGAACGACAGCTTGAGGCGACAAACCGGACTTCCTAACGCTGTCGAGACTGTTCAATGCTGCCATCCATGCTTACGATGTCGCAACTGGTGAAGCCGAAGCTCCGAAACGGTTGCGGACAGCCAACCGTGTAAGGTGCTTACGATGAACCGTCGTACGCAATGGTGAAACGTTCCCCTAAAGTCTCACCTTACACCGATTACTTGGCAGTAATAAGTGACATTATCGCTCGAATGTCTTTTATTGAATTCCCTTTTCCCTCTGAGACGGGACGAGGGGTTCACATGTATGCGGTTGCTATATGCCCATGAGCCGCCATTGCTGATTCGTTGACCAGAGACTCATGTCGAGCCAGTGCGGACATAGTGATGCTCCTCCATCGCGGCCGGACGCGATACGGCTCGTCCGCCGGGACTGATCGCATCGCCTGGCATTATCGCCTCCATTCTTCCCCCCCAAGCATTGGTTTCATCGTGTTCAGGGTAGCGATGACTGTTTCCATAACAAAGTCGGTCATTACAGGTATCTTCCCCGGCGTTTCGCTCGTCGGAGGATTATCGGTTACATCAAACATAAACCTCAGTCAATCGCATCCCGACTTGGTAGTTAGGAAAACCAACAGGTTAATTTCTGCTTAATTCAAGCGCTTTAGATTAAGCGCTATGGACAAATCCCTTCTCGGGAAGCCGAGTGGACGAGCGTGGTTGCTCCCGAGTGGTCGGGTATGGTCTGAAAAAACCGTCTTTATGTTTTCGGCCCTTGCGAAAAGCATCTGGCCTCTTCTACCTAAACGGAGGTTATCTTGAAGCTGAACACACAACGAAATCTTCTGGCCGCTATGCTGGCCGGTATCCTGGCGGGAGCATACCCTGTCGCAATCGCGCAGACGACAACCGCGCAGACCAGTCCCGTAGCCGGAAACGGCGGTAGCGGCGCATCGAGTCAGTCGGGACAATCAAGCCGGTCGGACACATCGGGTGCTGATGCCACCAACGATGACAAGGCGATCCAGAACCTGCGCAGTGCGGCCCAGGCTCTGCGCGAATCCATCCAAACACTCGCACGCATGCCGGCGGGTGAAAAGCGCACCGAGGCCATCAAGGAAGGAAACGAAGCACTGTTTAGAGTCCAGAGCGCAATGGCGGCCCTGCCCCCGGAACTGCTGACGGCAAACGCAAACGAAAGCAACTACAAGAAATCGCTCGACAAAATGAAAACAGCCAGTGACCGTCTTTATTCAGCAGCGGATGCCCTCGCGAACCAGCCAGCGGGAAAAGCGCGCAACGACGCCGTCAAGCAGATTAACCAGGCCCTGCTGCAGACAAATGAAGCAATGCTGACCGGCTTGCAGCTCTACGCGGCCAACGACAAGTCGGGACCGACGCGCAGCTCATCAAGCGGCGACTCCGGTACGGCAAGCAATACCGACAGCGGCAAGCCACCTATGACAGGAAGTGCGGCGGTCACAGGCCGTCCGGGTGCCAATACTGTGGATCTGGGCGGGAGCGCCGGCAACAGCGGCGCAGCTACAAGCACGGGCAAGGCCGGCGCCAGCAACCAGGACTCGACCTCAAACACCGGTTCAAATATGTAGCAAGAGCAAGTAGCCGGATCGGGACGCGAAGCTGCCTTCACCACGGAGCTTCGCGTTGCCTTTCCATCAGCTGCTACCGATGTGGATTGCGGGCCGGCGTGCGCTCGTCCCGGCTTGGCCAGGGGGGCATGAACCGAATAAGTGAACGCGCTATGAACGCTTAGGTTCGTCGGAACCGGCACGACGTTCCGCAAGGGTGGACAGGATCTTGCTGATGCGCGCCTGTCGAGGAACCGCCTCCCTGCCCCGCGGCCATCCCTCTCGCTGACGCGCGCGGTCGCCGTCTGTTTCCTCGGTCTGGTCATGAAACAGGACCTGCGTCGTAGGAAATGGAAGATCGACACCAGCCGCCATCAATGCATTCTTGACCCGTTCCAGTACCGTATCGCGCACATTGAGTACATCCATCTGACGCGGCGGGTGCACCCACCAGCGCGCGCGAAGATTGACCGAACTTTCCGCAAGGTCGACCACAAGCACATCAGGGGCCGGGTCGTCGAGCACATCGGGAGCGCCTTTTATTGCATCCATGATGATTCGCTTGGCATTCGCAATGTCATCCCCGTAACCGATGCCGATATCGTATTCAAGCCGGCGCTTGTCGTATGCGGTATTGACCGTCACCGCGTTGGTGAACAGTTCGGAGTTGGGAATGACAATGCGACGCCCATCGTAAGTACGCAGGAAAGTGGCGCGCGTCTCGATGTTTTCGACCGTGCCTTCAAAGGACGAGAGAATGATCTGGTCTCCAATGCGAAAGGGTTGGGTCAGCAGAATCAGAATCCCGGCCAGGAAGTTTTGCAGGATATCGCGAAACGCAAAGCCGATTGCCACGCTGGACAGACCGAGGAGATTGACCAGCTGTCCCGGCGTAAAACCCGGGATCGCAATCACAAGGGCAATCAGCAGGCCAATGAAGATACTGATGCCGAAGCCAAGCCGCCCAAGCACCATGCCGATATTGCGATGCTTGCGGTGGTTCTCGGAGAACGCGCGGATGAGCTTGCGCACGATCCGGCCGGCAATCACAAACAAGACGAATACCGCAACGGCTATGGCAAAGTGGGGAAGGCGCTCGATGAACCCATTTGCCATTGTCTGCACTGATTGCGTCGCTTCTGACCATTGAAAATTCATGCGTTCGCTCGCTTTTTCAAGAAGTATTCGGTAACGCTATGCCGGGTGTGAGATGACGCCGTCTCTACCGTATCCTGTGGTCAATGGTTCGGGTAGCGTCTCAAGTAACGGTTCAGACCCGGTTCCGGCAACGTCTATCGCTGTGATCGGAAAAGACTTCCGAGTTCGACCTGTCCGAGCTTATTTCGTTTTCATTCAGATGATTTATTCCAAACTCAAACTTCGGTCCGCGATCCGTTTTTCCGGGCGGCGCGCTAATCCTTTCTCGTTTTAAGATTCTGAATCTCGCTCCTGAGTGCTGCCACCTCCGTGATCAGGCGATCCACCTTCTCCTCTTGCTTCGCCGACGAACGTTCAGCCTCCGCATCCTGTCCGATAAAGTAAGTTGCAATCGTTCCCGTCACATAGCCGAATACAGCAAATGCATAGATCGCCAGAGCCAGGCAGAGCAGCCGGCCTTCCGCTGTCTTCGGCCAATACTCGCTTCCCATCGTCGTCATCAGCATTGCCGTCCACCAGAGTGCGGTCGAAAAATCATTCAGCCCGCCTCCTTCGGCAATATTGTTTTCGAACGACATCATGCCGGCCGCGCCCGACAACGTTACAAGAAGCGTCAACGCAGAGACATAGCCGAAACCACGCCGCCGGATCGTCTTGCCCAGCGCCTTCATACTGCGATTGACCGAACTCAGGATACGGACGAGCCGCAATCCACGCAATTGCCCAAGGAACCGAAATGCCCTTACGAAGCGGAATACCCGCAACGCCGGCAACACCAGTGCGATCGTCGTGAGCCAGTTGCGCCGGACATAGGCAAGCTTGCGCGGGGCAAGTACGAATCGCAGCAGGAAGTCGAGAACGAATATGACCCAGATGACGGTCACGGCCCTGCTTCCCCAAGGACCAAGGCCCCGCACCAGTTCAATGACCATCAAGGCGAGCCACAACAGGCCGCATATCGCCAGCGGCGTTTCCAGCACCGCTTCGATACGATGGAGTATTTGAAGACGTTCACGAGTGATCGCGAACTGAGGATGCGTTGGCCCGTTGTCATCAGTGCGTGGCATGCAATTTCATCTCCGGCTATCTGAGTCTGCCTTGGCTGCTATTCTCCAGGTTCCATCATCCAGTGCCGACATCCCGGCGACATATCAGGACAATATGAAAACGTCCTCCTTGAATTTGTGCTTGATAAGTGCAGCGAACGGTTCGGAGCCTCGCTGAAGAGCGCACGCGTACGGACGACGGCCGGGCACTACGCGCGCGGACATGGACCGTGCAGCGGCCTATCAAGCACAACTTAGCGCGGGGATCGATTCTGCGATGGGGGACATCCGATACATCCTGTCATGTCGGCTCCATTGAACATCGTACGGTCCAGCCTTGTTCCAGTCAGGTTGGCATTGCGCAACGTAGCGTTGGTGAAGTTTGCGCCTTCCAGATTTGCCCCTCTGAAATCCGCTGCGGTCAGATTCGCGGAACGGAAATTTGCCCGCTGTGCATCCGCATCCTGAAGCGTCGCGCCCCGCATTTCGGCGCCTGCCAGATCCGCGCCGCGCATTACCGCGTTTGTAAAGTCCGCGCTGGTACCGATCAGATTCTCGAGATTGACGTTACTCAGATTGGCGCCGCCAAGGCTTGCGGCTGTGAGATTGGCTGCCCTGAGGTCGGCATTGCTCAAGTTTGCCTTGCGCAGATTGGCACGCGTCAAATCGGTGCGAGTCAGATTGGCCCCGGTCAGAATAGTGCCAGCAAGAGTCGCCCCTTCCATGTTTGAACCTGAAAACTGTGAATTCGACAAATCAGCCATGCTCATATCCACAGAATTCAGATTCATATCCGCGCACAAGGTGCCCGGACGAACCCAACAATTATTAACGACCGTTTTCTCCTGCGAGAACGCAGGCGGTACGCAGAAGAAAGCGAAGGCGACGACGAGACCGAATTTTCTTTTCATGGTTTAACTCCTTCATAGATCGTCGCATCCGGATACATCCTTCTCGACGGATGCTAGATGTGCGTCCACCTTCCGCTGGTGGGCCTATTCCCCAAGTCCTTGCAACATTGAAAATTTAGCTTTAGATGCATGAGATACATGACGATCAAACTGCGGCAAGACGACCTTTCCGCCTTGCCTTGCTATCGCTCGCGTTCAAGCACCGGGACACAAGATCTTCAATGAAGAGAACTCGTCAAAGAATCCAAGCTTCTTGCTGACTTCCTTTGACTTCTGACCAGGCTTGAATGTTGCAACAAGATCGTTGTAATTCTCGTTGTCATAGACCATGACGCGGGCTTTTGGACCGGTTTCAACGCTCGAGATCTTTCCTTTCCAGTCAATACCAAAGGGTCCCTTCATGTCCGGCATATCCACCGGTCCCATCAAGGTCAGCATGTCACCAGAGAAATTTTCGTTGTCATGGAATTTTGCCCAGCAGCCTTTCTTCATCCAGTTCTTGCTTTCCGGCGCAGTGACCGGCACCATCAGATAGCCGACGGCCGGATGGCCAGCGGGCGGCGCACCGGTGGAGTCCTTTGCGGATGACTTGCCTTGTCCTGCACTTGTGCCCGCCTTTGCTCCATTCGCTGATTCACCACCGCTGGTGTTGTCAGACCGAACGCTAGAGTTTGTGGTGCCTGGCTGTGAGTTTGGCATGCTCCCGGCACTGCTTTCTGCCTTAGACGTCGAGGCTTCTTTCGCATTAGTAGCGCCGCCCTTGTCCTGCGCGCTTGCAGGCACCGTGTTCCATATCAAGCCGGACACCGATATAGCGGCAACGGCTAACCATTGTCGAGATCCTTTTTTCATGACTATCTCCTAAAAGTCGGTTGATACTCGGAAGGAAAGCTTGCACGCAACTTCGTCCATGATTCGTGCGTGCTTCTGAGCCTAGAGACACCGACTTAAATGAAAATTAAGGACCGTAGCCAATTCAGGCGATACACGTCGCAAGTCCATTCCGTGCACCGTCTTTCCAGGAAACCGAAGCTTCCTTAATTTCGGCTTAATAAGGCTTGGCTATCTTGTCGAGAATGGTGCATCACCAAAGTTCATCATTCTCTGAAAGGAATTTTCAATGAGCAAGGCAAACATTGCGGCGGCGGCCCTACTCGCTACGATACTGAGCGCATGTAGTGCGACGCCCGATTCAAGGGCAACGGGTCAAGCGCTGGACGACACCGCAATTACGGCCCGTGTCAAAACCAACATTGCCAAAAGTCAGGGTTTTTCCGAAGCGGCAACCATCAATGTCGATACTTATCGCGGGGTTGTATTGCTGGCGGGATTTGTCGATAGCAAACAGCAGATCGATACCGCGGTGGCGGCAGCGTCGGCGGTGCCCGGAGTCGACAAAGTCGTGAACAGCCTCAGGTTGAAAAGCGCTCCGTAGAAATTATCGGTACGGCGGATCAAGCATTCGTTGAAAAGATAAAGGAGCAGTGGATGCGTAGGGCATTTTCAAATCCTCGACTCGAGACAATACACGCTACAGCCCCACGGCAAAACCGATCTAACTTCCGGGTCTGCGCAAAGCAATGCAGGCAGCAGGTAGTTAGGCATTGGATGCCGCCGCCAGGCAGCGGATGGCTGCGGTGGCCGCAGTTCCTTTGGCTCGCGATGCAGTGATGGCCATTGCAATTCATTCTTAACCTCAAGGAGTAAAGTCATGCCAAACCAGCAATTCCAATCCTGTATCGACGCATGTTATGCGTGCGCAGCCGCGTGCGACCATTGCGCTGCAGCTTGTCTGCAGGAGCAGGATGTAAAAATGATGGCGCGTTGCATCGCACTCGACATGGATTGCGCCGAGATCTGCCGCATGGCGGCGGCGTATATGGCGCGCGGAAGCGAACTGGCATCAGCGCTTTGCCGGGTATGCGCCGATGTCTGTGAAGCTTGCGGGGATGAATGCGCACAGCATCAGATGGGGCATTGCCAGGAGTGCGCGCAAGCATGCCGCCGTTGCGCTGACGAATGCCGTCGCATGGCCGGAGGTGCGGGCGCCCAGCAGCAGGACATGGCTACAGGCGCTACGGCTCATTGAGTCTTGCGTGAAGAATGAAGTAGTGCATGCTGCTCCGCCACTGAAAGCGCTTTTGGCCGCACGCCAGCGGCGCAGGCGACTTGGTCCGCCAGTTCGGATAGCTTCCCTGCGACTGGGGAGCATCGCCGCGCCGTTCAGCGTGTCTTGTGGCGGGAGCCCCGGTTCTTGACCCAGATTCCCATCAGAATGAGCGAATAGGAGGCTAGCCGAAGTAGATAAACAGAGTACTCCTCCAGACTGCCGACACTCATTTGCAACAATCCGCTCAGTACGAGCCGATTTCCTCCTTCGATGACGAACGCCAGGGCGAAGTAAAGGAACAGCTTGTCGCGCGTACTTTTCCAGAAACGAAAGAAATAGAGCGCAACGACAAAAGATGCGGTTGCGATTGCACCGGTCAGAATGTCTTCCATTAATCCTCCTCCCAGATCAGGCCGTAAAGAAGCGGCATCAGCGCAACGAGCGCGCAGACCAGCCGCCAGATGGACAAGTCGACAGTCGGGACGAGCACTTTATCGATGACGACGAGTCCGTTATTGATGAACAGGATTGAAAAGGATAAACCGCTCCAGAGCAGAATCCGGTGCCTGAAGCTCGCATAACTGCGGAACAGCAGAACGGCGCACAGCAGCGAGGTCAATGCGCACAGCGAATAGATTATCGCTCCCATGTCAGGAATCCTTCCTCAGCTTGAAGGCATCAGCGAACTGAAGTGCCTTTCTGTTTGTCTTGGCGTGGATCAGATTGCTGATGCCCACCAGATTTTTTGCGTATACCACTTTCACATTCTCGATGAGCTCCCTGATATCGCCGGAGCGGGGAGCATAGTAATAAACACCGGGTGCATCGCAGCCGACGAAACCGGCTGCATGCAGCTCTTCAAGCAGCGTTGCACTGGCGCGCTCGGATAGATACAGGCGGCGAGCCAGCCCGGCGGCATCCCAGCGTAGAGCGGGCGTGCCTTGAAGAAGCAGGAGCGCCTCCAGAAACGGTACGGAGGGAATCGACGTCAGTACAAAGCGCTGCACTGCGTCCGGAATAGCATCAGATTTCATTGCTTGATTCACGGCGAATAACGCCGCGTTTCTTCAGGAGATTTCAGTCAACCGGATGTTCAAGGGCGGCAACAGGCTACCAGCGTAGCCTGGTTTTACCGCTGCAGATCCAGCCGTTCATGGAAGGTCTTTGCAACATCCGGTTGCTCCGATCAGGCGCGAAGGTCGCTGGCACGCCGCCAGGCTTGCCATTGGTTGGAAACATCGTCATGGGTAATATGTTGGTCCTCATGTTCAAACAGGCAGTTCGCATTTATTAGTGAAATCGCACCGGTTGGACCCGCCCGCCTGCTCGACGAGTCGGTCCGCGGTGCTGGCGTATCGCCGGCCGGAGCACGCGATTCTCAGCGATGGCGCCGCATGCTGGAAGCCGCCTCCGCATGCAGTATCCCGCTCAGGCGCTCCAGCAACATATCGAGAAACTGTGGCATTCCTGCAAGATCGGGAAGGAAGAATTCGGCAGCGGTGTCCGGGCGGTTTTCTATGCGCAGCGTCAGCAAATCGTCGTGCGGCAGATGGAATACCGACTCGTCGGTGACATCGTCACCGACGTAAAGCGCGCTAGGAGCGCGGACGAGATCGCGAAGCATCTCCAGGGCCTGCCCCTTGTCAGGCGCATCGGCGGGCAAAAGATTGAATACGAATTTTCCGTCCACGATCTTTACGCCCGGGAGTGTGTCTTCAAGCAGGCGGCGCAGCTTGCTTTCCATTGCCTGGGGATCCTGTGCCAGGCGATAGTGGACCGAGAGGGAATAGATCTTGTCTTCGATCCAGATAGCCGGATCGAGACCGGCGCGGCCGAGTGCGCCTTGCAGGTCATGCAGCCAGGCGCGGCAGCTTAGCCGATAACGTTCTTCGTTCCATTCCTCGCCGGGCAAGCCTTCCATTCCATGGTTGCCGATCACGAATTCCGGGAAGAAGTCCAGGCGCAGGCTGATATCTTCCAGCGATCGTCCGGTAATGATCGCCACCGGTGTGAATTCGGCCAGCACCGCCAGTCGCCGCAGCACCGATGGCGCAACCCGCGCCGCGGCAGGGTCGTCGACGATGGGAGCAATCGTGCCGTCGAAGTCGAACGCGCAGAGCATTCCGGGCCGGACGATGTCGAGCAGACGACCGGTGCCATGTTCAAGAAATGAAACCGCCATGTCTATACCACCCGGCGCAGCGGCGGACGGTGGTGGGCATCGATCCTTTGCATCACCCGCTCCCGCTTGCGCAGGCGCGCCGCATCCAGCAGCATGTGACCTGCCCATCGGTAGACGTTGAAATCCTTGACCAGTGTTCGCATGCTGCGCATCCTTTCTCTTTGTTCGGCTTCAGGCATCGTGATTGCGCGATACAGCGCATCGGCGCTTTGTTCGATATGGTAGGGATTGACGATGAGAGCCTCGTGAAGTTCGCGGGCCGCGCCGGTGAACTGGCTCAGCAACAGGACCCCCTTCTCATCAGAGCGCGCCGCAATGAATTCCTTCGCCACGAGGTTCATGCCGTCGTGCAGGCTCGTCACCATGCAGACATCGGCCGCCCGGTAGTAGCGGTTGAGCTGGTATTGATCATGATGTTCGGCCTTCAGCAGGATCGGCATGTAATTGCCGTTCGAGAACCGCTGATTGATCCGCAGTGCCAGCGCCCTCACCCGCGCCTCGAAACTCTGGTACTCGTCGAGCGACGAACGGGTGGGCGCGGCAATCTGCACGAAGGTAAACCGGCCCACCATCGAAGGATTGAGTTCAAGCATGCGTTCGACCGCCTGGAAGCGCTCGATGATCCCCTTCGTATAGTCGAGGCGATCCACCCCGATGCCCAGCAGATGATCGGCCGGCAAGGCCAATGCCTTGCGAATATTGGCGCGGCATTCGCTTTGGCTTTCGGAGCTGACCTCGGTTGTCCCGGGCCATGCAATGGAGATAGGATAGGGTTCGACCTGCGTCAGCTTACCGCCGTAGGAGATGGTTGAGGCTTCGGACTCGATTCGCGTTTCAAGGTAGCGGTCTACCGTTTCAAGAAAATTCTTGCGGTGGAACGGCGTATGAAAGCCGATGATGGTGCTGCCCAGCATACCGGCCAGAATTTCTTCGCGCCAGGGGCAAATGCCGAATGATTCGGGATTGGGCCAGGGTATGTGCCAGAACGTAATGACGGTGGCGCGGGGCAAGGCTTCGCGCACCATGCGCGGCAGCAGCGCGAAATGATAGTCCTGCACCAGGATGACCGGGTCGTCGGTACGCGCCTCCGCAATCACCGCATCGGCGAAGCGACGATTGACCTTCACATACTGCTCCCAATCCGATGACCGGAAGACTGGGCGAACATGCGCGATATGGCAGAGCGGCCACAGTCCTTCATTGGCAAAACCATAGTAGTAGCCCTGCTCTTCCTCCTTGGACAGCCAGACGCGACGCAGCGTGTACTCCGGACATTCCGGCGGAACAGGCACGCGGTCATGCTTGTCTACGACTTCCCGGTCGGCGTTGCCGCTGCCATGCGCGATCCATGTGCCGGAACAGGCCCGCATTACCGCCTCGACGGCGGTGACCAATCCGCTCGCCGGACGGGCAACCTCAATGCCGTTGGCGGTCTGCTGATGGATATAAGGTTCGCGGTTCGATACAACGAGCACCTCGTCGCCCGCCAGTTCTCCGCGTAGCAGCTCCCGCAGCCGTTCAGGCGTCCATTCCTGGGCGCTGTCGCGATGATTTTGTCGTTCGAGGTGATACTCATGCAGCAGCGCGCGCAGATCGCCGACGAGCGGCTTGACTTCCGGGGGCGGACGGGAGTGCGATGCGGGCAATAGTTCTCCCCGCAGCAGGCCCCGGACACCGTTGATCCAGCCGCGCCAGCTCAAGTGCGCGACCGCCACGGTAATCATGGAAATCACGGTGCCCAGCAGGATGAAAAAGACGATCGCGAACTTTCTGGTGTCGCTGCTGCGCCGTTCAATGAAACTCATGTCGTGCACGAGCACCAGCCTGCCGAGAACCTCTCCATCGCGCATCAATAGACTTCGGGCGACATGTACCGGTCCGCGGGGCAGGTGAACCAACGCCTTGTCGCCTCCCTCAACGCCTTCCCCTTCGTCGCGGCAGCCCACCGCGGCCGGATAGGTCGACGTGGAATAAATTCGGTTGCCGTTCACATCGCAGAATGCCAATGCATACAGGCGCTCATCCTCGATCGCCTTGTTGAACAACTGGTTGATCCTTGCCCGCGACCTTGCCGGAACATGGTCGAGAAGGGGTTCCTCGAGCGTGCTGGCAAGCATCTTGGAACGGATGTCAAGGTCGCGAACGAACCAGCGCAGCGTCAGGTTGTCGAGCAGTGGCACAACGACGTAGGCGCATAGTGCCAGCACCAGTGCGAGCGGTACGACGAAACGCAGCGACAGGCGTGCCCATTGAAGTTTCATCCTTTTTGCTCCTTTCAGGGTGGCCGATTACGCGACCAGTTTCTCCGCAATGCGTGACGCAATTGCGTCTTTCGGCGCGGACGCGATATGCAGGGTCCGCGTCGGATAGGCAAACTCGATGTTGCGCTCGCGAAGCGCAGCCAGCAGCGCCAGATTGATTTCCTGCTGTATATCCATATATTTGTTGTAGTCGGGATCAAGTACGTAATAGACAACCTCGAACTGCAGAGCGCTGTCGCCATATCCCTTGAAATGCGCCCTGTCGAAGCGAGTCTCGAGGTAACTTGCCGAGATAATCTCCATCAAGGTCTGCGGAAGTCTTTCGATCTCCTCCAGCGGTGTTTCGTAGGCGATGCCGAATTCGAAAAGTACGCGCCGTTCCTGCATGCGCTTGTAGTTGCGGATCCGGTTTTTCAGTAGTTCGGCATTGGAGAATATGATTTGCTCGCCGCCCAGGCTGCGCAGGCGCGTCGTCTTCATGCCGACGTACTCGACGGTGCCCATATAGGAGTCGACCACGATGAAGTCGCCGATGACGAATGGCTTGTCCATGGCGATCGAAACGGATGAGAAGATGTCGCCCAGAATATTTTGCACGGCAAGCGCGACGGCGATACCGCCGATGCCAAGGCTGGCCACGACAGTCGTGATGTTGAAGCCGAGATTGTCGAGAATCGCCAGGGCCGCAGTGGACCACAGGACGATCCTTCCGACCAGCCCGGCAATCATCAGATGCGTAGCGCTTGCGGGATCCGTATCGCGCTGCTTGACGAAGGCATTTTGTATCGCCACCGTAATGATCCGGTTGCCCCAAAGCGCGATCTGCGACACCAGGATAATGATCCAGCCATAGCCAAGCCATCGCGCGTTTGCCGGCGACAGTTCTATCTGGCTGACACCGGCCAGGAGGGCAATGCCCGCGAAGAATGGCAGACGCGTGCCCGCGGCAATCTGCTCAGCGTACTTCAACATGGGGATGGGCCTTTCGTGCGCAATCTTCCTGAGATAGCGGACTATGAAGCCCTTCAACAAAAGCAATGCCGACAGCATTGCCAGGCAAACGATGATGGCAAGGGCAGCATCGTAGGAAACGAAATCAAGATGGCTCACCTAAACTCCTGAAACAGGCAGACGCAACGGCGAAGATGGCTGGCGTCTGGAATTTATTGGTAGGTATCAGATCAACGGGCCTGGCGGGACGCCAGTCTTCCAGTGATCCACGGTCTATGGTTTGCAAGGAAAGCCGTGCTTCCTTGTTTGCAGCGCGTGTTCGAATGACCGAAACGGCAGCTGGTGATTTTGGCCATTACCAAGAACGCAGCCTTGAGCAACAGTTCGAGCAAGCATGCGGCACTAGTCCACGTCGTATTCCGGCGTGGTACGCGAAGGTCGGCTTCCTTCCCGTCAATGACGAGTTATCACACCGCCGTGTTATCGCATGTGTCTTGCGCCTCGCTTGAGGTGAATGCACTATACCCAAGTTTTCTTAGGCTCAACTTAAGACAGTGTTGCCAAAATGCATCGACTTCGTGCTGCTCCCGGATGCGCACTGGCTTCTACGGGCGGACCTTATCTACATCTCCAACCGGCGCGGTGATCGCGCAGCCGGAAGTCGCAATCCTGATCGGGCGCGCTCTCCGGACGAAACCGTACCCCTGTTGTCTAGCGTTGGACAGCCTATTTCCACCGCATTAAGGTCTACCTAAGTTTACTTGCGTATATTCAACTCCATCGCGAGTCACGTATTTTCGTGGACGGGCACCTCAAGCTGATCAGCTCTTCACTTCTTCAGGTGTTGGACTGGCCCGCGTGCTTGGCGCAACAGATAGGAGATAACATGGCCCTTTCCTTTGACCACAACAAACTTCCGACATGCTGCGGTGTCGGCCTCGTTCCCGGACATCCGCATACCGCATGCCAGGTTTGTCACGCACAGTTCGATACCCAAAAGCTGTCGAACGAAATCATGCAACTCAGACGGGCCTCGGCTGCGGGAAACCTGAAGGAAGCCGTGGTTTGATCTGCGGATTGGATCGACTCGCTGAGCGAAGGCATCTCCGGCCATCGAAACACACGCTCGCGGCTTGGAGCGTTCAGGCCGGACATGCCTGGCGCAGTGGTGCATGCCTGTGCATTACTGCCTCCACGACTGTCTGCGCCTCTTCCAGTATTCCATGCTTCCACCAAACTTCCAGCGTTTAAGTTTCGCCTAAGGGAATCGCGTTACAGTCGCGGCCTGCTTTTTACAAGAGCAGCCAAGCTCAACCCTGTGGTTTTGCCTTGGCATTTCCGGCTCGTCTGGCCATCGGCATTACCGGTGGAATACATCCAACATGGTCGCAGTATCCTGAAATAGTGGCTACCGGCGTAGTCGGTAGCGCTCAGGGGCTCGGCCATGCATTCCAGCCATCGCATCGCGTGGCAAAGAAGACTATTCATTCAGATTAACGGCGATCCGCATCACGGCAGCCCTGCGCCGTCCACGGTTGCCCACCACGCGCGAATGCATCATTGGGAGCCGATGCAAGCCATTTCATCACGGGCTGCGCACATTGCGCGACTCGTTCGCAACAGGAGATTACATGCAGCTCATTCTATCCGTCGGATTCATTTTCGGCATCGTGCTATGGGGTATCCTGTCCCCGGCCTCGCTCGCCGCGGTATTCGAAACGGCGCTCGCATCGATTACGAAGAACTTTGGCTGGCTGTATCTTTGGGCAGTCCTGGCACTCGTCATCTTCGCCGCTTACCTGGCCTGCAGCCGCTATGGCGGCCTCAAGCTGGGAAACGACGAAGACGAACCTGAATTTTCCCTGGGCGCCTGGTTTGCAATGCTGTTCGCCGCCGGCATGGGAATCGGACTTGTGTTCTGGGGCGTTGCGGAGCCGATATCGCATTACAGCGCCGCGCCGCCCGGAATTGCGTCAGCCACGCCGGAAGCCGCGAATGCAGCGATCCGCTACAGCTTTTTCCATTGGGGCCTGCATCCTTGGTCGGTGTATAGCATCGTTGCCCTGTGCATCGCTTTCTTCCAATATCGGCGGCAACGTCCGGCGCTGGTCAGCGAGTCCATCTGCGCCCTGCCCTGGCGCCCGATACGTCGCCTTTCCGGCCTGTTCGACAGCCTGGCGGTAGTCGCCACGGCATTCGGTGTCGCAGCCTCGCTTGGCATGGGCGCGCTGCAGATCAATAGCGGCCTGGGAGTGTTATTCGGACTGGAAGTCGGCAAAACCGCGCAGGTAATCATCATCGTCATCACCACCGCAATGTTCGTCGCATCGGCCGTGACTGGCGTCAGCAAGGGCGTCAAGTGGCTATCGAACTTCAACATGATGGTCGCCGCGGTATTGACACTGACCGTCTTCGTGCTGGGCCCCACGGTCGCCATCATGGATACCTTCACCAATACCTTGGGAAGCTACCTCAGTGATTTCGTGCGCATGAGCCTGCGCATGACTCCGTTCCGGGAAAGCAGCTGGATCGGCGGCTGGACGGTGTTCTACTGGGCATGGTGGGTGTCATGGTCGCCGTTCGTCGGCTTGTTCATTGCCCGTGTATCGCGGGGGCGGACCATCCGAGAGTTCATCATCGGAACCGTGCTGGCGCCGTCGCTGCTTGCGTTCATCTGGTTCTCCGTATTCGGCGGAACGGCCCTTCACATGGAGATATGGCAGAGCGTACCTATCGCCGCCGCAGTGAAAGCGGACGTGTCCACGGCCCTGTTCACCATGTTCGGAGCTATGCCGATGGGCATGGCGATGTCGATCATCGCAACGCTGCTGGTACTGGTGTTCTTTATCACATCCGGCGATTCCGCAACCCTGGTACTGGGCATGATGAGCACGCGCGGAAATCCCGATCCTTCACCCCGTATCAAGATCATATGGGGCTCCCTGGTTGCCGGCATCGCGATCAGCCTGCTGCTGGCCGGTGGCATCAAGGCAGTGCAAACCGCGACCATTGTCTTTGCCCTGCCGTTTACCATTGTGATTTTCCTGATGGTGATATCGCTATGGCGTGCAGTGCGGGAAGACTGGCAGGAAGAACAGCGCAAGGAGCGCGAACTGCGCCATCGGCTGCGTCAATTGATAAGCCAATGAGAGCGTCGGAGACGCATGACTTCCGGCGGCAGGACCTTCCGCCTTCGGTGGATCCAGAGGGGGTATGATAAACAGCGCAATTTCAGGCAGGCTGGTCATCTTCGGCATAGTGCGGGAATCGGTTCAGTGATGATCCGCAGTTGTCGCTGATGAGATGATTCAGTCATGGCTGACGCTCCTTATTACCTTCACCTGGGGCGGGCCGCGACGGAATGTTTTTCAGTGCCGGCTCCTCGCTAGCCACTTCGTCCCTCATTTCCTTGTTCAAGAAATAGTTGAGTGCAGTTCGGATAACGGCGATGGCGGCCAGCTTGCCTATACGGTCCCAGGTAGGGGCGACTGAGGTGGAAAGAATGTCGGCCGCCAGTTGGAGTTCAAGCGCCAGGGTCAGGTACCGGGCAAATGCAAGGCGTATCGACGTAAAGCTTGTTCCCCGCGCCGCGTAGGCATGCCGTATCAGGTGCAGCACTACAATCACAACGCCGAATGCGATTACCAGCGCGCCTAAGGCTTCAACAAACAAGCTTAGCCATTCGACGCTTGTTTGCACTTGTTCTTCAATGCTTTCGAACACGTATCGTCTCCGCTAAGGTATTGAAGGAGGCCCTGGGTTACTCTATCCATTGAAAACTGCAACGACGCGGCGCCATTTGATGGAAACACGATGAAGCCAGTAAGATAACGCAGCCACTAAGCTCCAAAGTCTCTTCGGCCAGCTCGGAGATTGCGACATTATGCAAGACAAGGCCTTTATCGAACGGCCAGCCGGCTATGAAAAAGACGCCGGCCAGAATGGCAAACGACATCGGCGGTTTTAACAGGATGGAAAAAAGCCTTCCAAATACGATTTTCCTATACCTGATCACCAGCGAAAAAAAGACGAACCAAAGCATTGCAGCAAGCGTACGAAGCGTACTCTGGACAACACTCCACACGCTTGCATCGCCGAATCGATCAATATCCAGCTCACGCAATGCAAATGAAAGCGTCAGCAGAGCCAGGCCCGCATGCATGAGAAACGATATCCGTGTTTGTCTCATGCGATACGCATGGCCGCCATGCATGCTGCAGGCAGCCAAAAGCATTGCTGCCTGCGCTACTTCGAGAGCATGATTTTCCTTGGCAACCGACGGGTCATGCCACCATGCATAAAGAGATGCAAGGTCAGCAAGAAATACGACGACCAGCAAAGTCATGATGCTTTCAGGTCGAATTGAATCGCGCATTGGGCCTGCAAATCCTGACTCAGGCGTTGTTGGATTTCGCATCATCGAATACCGGTTCGCGCCACAACGGCAATACGTACAAACACAGGAATCTGCACCGCACGGGATTGGGCAGAAAACTGTCATTTGACGAAGTAAAAATTCTTTGCATAGCTGACATGCAGTATGGGTAACTCATACCGCCGCAGCGATTTTGCTTCTTTAAAGCCGGTGGCAATCCACGAACCCTCCGATGCATCCTATTCCCGCATGCCGACCGGGATTGAGGCGCATCGGCACGCGTGAAAATATCTGCACGATGTTCGAAGGGCTTTCCTATCGATCGGATATGCCGTTCACACCTTCAAGTACGGACAGATCACCTGCATTCCTCTGGCTGATCACCGACAGGCTTCCGTCAGTTTCCATGATGATGGCACCCACCTGGTCCACCGAGCCCATACCGTTCTGCCGGATCGCGGCATGAATTTCATCTTTCGTTACTCTCACCTTTTTCAACGCGTCATCGAGCAATCTGCCGTCTTTCACGAGCAAGGTCGGTGTGGTTTTGATGATGCCACTGAACTGCGCCGACCTGACCGACAACCAGGTGATGGCATATTGCAGCGCTACAAGCAATGCAACCGCGGTCAATCCTTCCGCAAGAGTGATATTGCGGTTGACCAGGATAGTAGACAGCGTGGATCCGAAGGCCACAGTTACCACCAGATCGAACGAATTCATTTTCGAAAGCGTTCTGTTACCGCTTATCCGCAAGAGAACGATCAGTCCGGCATAGGCGAGCGATCCTATGAGGATCACCCGCGATAAATTGTTCCAGCTTTCGAAAAACATAGTCACAGCTTTCGGTTGCGGTGCCGTTCAATCGCATCGGCAGGAGTAAAGGGCGGCATTTCCGAAAAACCGGAGGCATGACGATAAACTTCGTCATACCGCGCTGCCGGAGAATGCGCTTCATCGTAGGCTGCACTTTGCTCGACCTCCTCGCGGGAGAGATTGATGCTAACCCGCTTGCCTTCCCAACTGACGCCGGAAATCCGTGTCGGCGATACAAGAACCCGTCTTCCGGGCCACCATTTGCGCGTATCGATCACCATGTGGGAAATCGCCCAGTTTTCATCGTCGAACAGAAAATCATCGACATGTCCGATTTCATCGTCGGACGCCTCGATGTTATATCCGATGACTTCATCCTTACTGCGGAGATGAGGGTCGCTGTGCCGCAGAGCGGACTGCGGCGGCTCCTCAGGGTTTTGTGCCGCGGCAGGGCCGGTTGTCGCCGGCTCCATCATCATGGGAAAAACGGTGTATCCCCAGATATACGGCCCCGCCCAGTAGTGCGGATAACCATAGTGGCTGGCCAACGCCGCCTCTTGCTGACGCGACACAGTCGCCGCCGTTTCGATTCCCGGGCTTTCCTCGACCTGCTTGCGGCTGAGACGCACCATGACCTCCTCGCGATCCCAATCGATGCCTACTATCGACGCTGGAGAAATGAGAACCCGGCGTCCACTCAACCATCCGCCGGTATCGACTTCCAGGTAGCGAATCGCCCATCTGAAATCGTCGAAATACAGGTCTTTCACTTTCCCGATCAATCCATCGGGTGTCATGATAGGGAAGCCGTCCACTGCTTTCAGACTATGCAACATGATGCCTCCTTTTCGGATTGCGACGCTATACACCAACAGATGGAGCCGACTGGCCTTGCGTGTTATTCATTTGCCGAGAGACAGGCTCGTTCAGATAGACTTGCCTGCTCTTAAGCCGACTGCGGATTGAGGTAATAGTTCATTTTGCTTTTCCCTCAGCAACATGATCGCGAAAAGCAGGTGCCGATTTCCGCGAAACCTAACACTGGCGACTCAACGGCATAGCCCTGTCCCGAACACTATTTCATTCTTCCGGCTCGCTTGAGAATCGTGGCGACGGAGCTTCGCTGTCGCCCTCGTATGCATCGGTCGAGAAATTCAGCTCCGGCACACCGTAGTCCATCTTGGGTCCTGGCGTTTCGATACGCAGTTCGAGTTTTTCCTTCATGTCCGTCGCGGCGTCTGATGAAATCAGGGCCGGAAAATAAATGATCAGGAACACCATGAAGGCCTGGATCAAAACAAAAGGCAGCATGCCCCAATAAATATCAGAGGTCTTCACTTCTTTGGGCGCTACGGAGCGCAGATAGAACAAGGCGAAGCCGAACGGAGGCGTCAGAAAAGATGTTTGTAGGTTAATGCTGAGTAGAACACCGAACCAAATCAGATCGATGCCGATTTTTTCCGCGACCGGGCCGACAAGCGGAATGAGAATGAAAGCGAGTTCGAAGAAATCCAGGAAGAATCCAAGGACGAAAAACAGCAGGTTGACTGCGATGAGAAATCCCAGCTGGCCGCCCGGCAGAGACGTCAGCAAATGCTCCACCCACAAGTCGCCGTTGATCGCGCGAAACACCAGTGCGAACACACTGGAACCTATCAGGATAAAGAGGACGAATGCCGACAGCCTCGCAGTGGAGTCGAGCGCCTGCTTGAGCAGGCTTCCTGACATTCGGCGGTTCAGCATGGACAGCACCAGGGCACCCAGCGCCCCCATGCCGCCCCCTTCCGTCGGTGTCGCAATGCCGAGAAAGATAGTGCCGAGCACAAGGAAGATCAGCGCTAGCGGCGGGACCAGTACGAATACCACTTTTTCAGCCATGCGGGAGAGCAGGCCGATTTTCAGGAAGCGGTTAATCAGCGCCAGTAGAAACGCACCGCCGACTGCAATCGACAGCGCCATGATGAATGCCGTATCCGATCCGCCGAAATACGCGGTCGCGCCATAGTAGGCGGCAATTGCCGCCGCGGTCAGCACCAGCAGTGAAGGGATGCCGCTGCTGCCGTCGGGCTCGCGAAGATTGCGCGTCTCGGGTGGCAGCGCCGGCAGGGACCGCGGTTTGAATACGGAGACCGCCAGTATATAGCCGGCATACAACGCCATCAGCAGCAGCGCGGGTACGAGCGCAGCCTTGTACATGTCGCCGACCGAGCGCCCGAGCTGATCGGCCATCACGATCAGCACCAGCGACGGTGGAACGATCTGCGCCAGCGTACCCGAGGCGGCGATGATGCCCGTTGCCATTTTCTTGTCGTAGTTATACCGCAACATCACGGGCAAGGAAATCAGGCCCATCGAAATCACGGATGCGGCGACTACGCCGGTGGTCGCCGCCAGCAATGCTCCGACGAATAACACGGCATATGCCACCCCGCCCCGCACCGATCCGAACAGTTGACCGATGGTGTCGAGTAGATCTTCCGCCATTCCCGACCGTTCAAGGACAAGTCCCATGAATGTAAAGAAGGGAATCGCAAGAAGGGTATCGTTGGACATGATTCCGAACAGGCGATTGGGGAATGCCTGAAGCAAGCTGAAATCCAGGAGTCCAAGTTCGATCCCGATATAGCCGAAGAAGAGGCCGTTTGCCGCAAGCGAAAACGCGACCGGGAAACCGGTCAGAAGGAAGAATACCAGGCACCCGAACATGACAGGCGCAATATTGGCGGTCAGGAATTCGGCCATCATTCACCAGCTCTTTCCGCGACTGGTTCCGCCACATGTTTCTCGAATTCGCTTTCGGGCACCCTTCCCCTGAAGTAGCCGATTCGCTTAATCAACTCAGATACCCCTTGCAGCGCAAGCAGAGCAAAGCCGAACGGAATAAGCATTTTCGCCGGCCACACGATCAGCCCACCCGCATTGCTCGACATTTCCTGATTCTGGAACGACAGCCATGCATACGGCAGCGCGAAATTCAGCATGATCAGCGCCATGGGCATCAGGAAGGCGAGAATGCCGAAGATATCGATCCCGATCTGCGTTCGCCTGGAGAACTTGCCCGCGATAACGTCGATGCGTACGTGTTCGTTGCGGCGCAAGGTGTAAGGCGCCGCCAGCAAAAAGACTGCCGAGAACAGGTACCACTGGATTTCGAGCCAGGCATTCGAACTGGTGTCAAATGCATAACGCATGATGGCATTTCCGCTGCAGATCAGTACCGCCAGCAGGAGCGCCCAGCTTATGAATCGACCGATAGCCTCATTGATGCGGTCAATGATCCTGGCTAGTGTTAGCAAGACTGACATGTTGTCTCCGAAAACGAAGCGCCGCGTGCCTGCGCTTTTCTCGTCCGGGCATAAGCCGTTCAGCGAGAAAAACGGGTAACGCTTACCCCGGCTGACCGAGAGGCATTCGCCTGTCCAGCGCCGTGCGTTCGGCGGGCACTCAATTCGCCGCACGACGGAAATCCGGGGTGCGGCCCTATTGTTTGTCAGCGAATTCTAACCTCTGAAGCTTAGAACAACATTAGGCACATCATGCAGCCCATTCAGGAACCGCTTGCCGTCGACTCTTTCGTGGTTACGCGACTCTTGCTGGCAAGCTGGGCATTCTTCGCGTCCAGCGTCCTGATCAAGCCATCGATTCCGTCGCGGCCGATCTCACTGGCAAAGGTGCCGCGATAAGATTGAACCAGCCATACATCCAGCACGCTGACGTCATAGATCTTCCAGCCGGACGGCCCGCTGGCGAGTCGATAGTTCAGTTCAATCGGCTCCGCGCCGCTCTTCTGGATCACTTCGGAGCGGACTATGACCTCACCGCTGCGAGGATCGCCGCGCAGGGGTTTGAACACAAGTTTCTTGTCCTTCACCTGCGCAATGGCGCCGGAGTACACATGTACGAGCAAGTCACGGAATTCCTCGGTCAGGCGATCTCGCTGCTGCGGAGTCGCATTGCGCCAGTAACGTCCTACCGCCAGGGAGGTCATGCGTTCGAAATCGATATGAGGCAGCAAATGTTGCCGTACAAGTGCGAGGATCCGCTGCTGATTGCCCCGCAGGACCGCCTCATCCGTCCTAGCAATATCGACTACCTGGCTGCTGATTCGGCGCACAAGTTCATCGGGCGCTTCGGCTGCCGCCGCTTCACGCCAGCACAGCAAGCCAAACGTGGCAAGCAAAAACACTGCAAGTGCTCTCTGCACTGAATAGAAGAGTCGGAGTCGCATGCTATCCATCCTTAACGTGACATCACTACCGCATTCGCGGACGCAAATTTAACAAAGACCCATGAGTACCCGTTTGTTTGAAGGGTCCGATGAAGCCATGCAAGCCCGGCGCCGGACTTTCCTCGCCCGGCTAGAAAATCAACTTCAGCACACCGCTGATGACCAGTACCCCGATAAGGAAGATAACAACTACCAACCAAAGCAAGATTTTCATAATTCTTCCTCCAACGAGACGTGGCCAAATAGATGTCGACCGCAAACGCGCACGCAAACGCAATTGCAATAACATATCCGGCCAGTTTTCATACCTGCCCCCTGATTCT
This sequence comes from Noviherbaspirillum album, assembly GCF_035916955.1. Classification (NCBI taxonomy): domain Bacteria; kingdom Pseudomonadati; phylum Pseudomonadota; class Betaproteobacteria; order Burkholderiales; family Oxalobacteraceae; genus Noviherbaspirillum; species Noviherbaspirillum album. The sequence continues at coordinate 23,688 of NZ_JAWIIV010000045.1, forward strand.
AGTGACAGCATCATTGTTGGCACTCATAGAATCCGCTGTGTATCGAGGCATTTGCCTGGCAGACTGGCGTACATATCGATGTACGCCGGTCCTTCCGCTACCTGCCAATACCGTTTGTCGGTCCGGGGGCAGGGCCAACCGGTGAACCGGTAACGCCGCTGCCCATTGAGCCCGAACCCACGCTGGTCGGATAATCCGACTCGCTGATGGTCTTCCCGCGGTCACCGGTACTGCCGATGGGCATCGAATCCGTCGTGATCACCGAGGATCCGCTTGAATCGGCCGCGGGGCAGTTCACGCTGGATGGACGGCACTCAGCGAGCGTTCCGGTCGCCATCGAGCGTTCCTGCCCGCCTGCGGTATCGGTGTTCTCGTGCCTGCCACCCGCCTGACTGGAATGTGAAGCGCCTTCCGAGGCGGGCGATGCATGTGAGTTCGCGGCACCGATCACCGCCACGAACGCGGCGGCCGCCGCCAGTTTCGATATAAACATGATTCTCTCTCCGAAATTGTGGCTCCAACCTGCCCGTTCTATACCGACTTTGGACAAGCTTGACTTGAGTTTTGTCGGATGGCGCCCGGGACAAGCAGTTCACATATCCCGTGCGCCATATCCCGTGCGCCTTGCCCGTCATTTCGCCGGTGCTGCTGAGTCGACCGATCCGGTATTCCCGGAATCACCCGACGATTTCATCGGGCTGGGCTCCAGATTGGACAACGCCTGTTTGAGAGATTTGCCCTTTGACTCTCCGATTTTTCCGGAAATGATGTCCTTTGCCGATACCTGTGTCCGGTAGAATTCCCGATTGTCGCCATCGTCGTAATGGATATCGGTAACGCCAATGGTGGCATTCGCAAACGCCCCTTTGGTATCGGACCAGACCACGACATCGCCATTGTCAACGGTCGCCTGTGCCTTTCCCGTATAGTTGACTATTGTAAGCCCGGCACCGGCGTTGAGCGCAAAGTTATTCTCTTTAGTAAATTCATTGACTGCCTTGTCGTTCATCAGCAGCATGGCGACCGAGCCGACTTCCGCCCCCGCCTGTACTCCCGCGCTCAGCCCCCCATAATTGTAGAAAACGGGAGAGCTCCACTGCCCGTTATTATTGACCAGCATGACCCCCTCTCCTCCACGGGCGCCTATACCCCAGCCGCCACGTGCATAGGTCGGAACGATGAAGACGCCCTTGGCCTTGCCGAGCAGATTCCTCATTTTCGGATCCGATTCGAGTTTGTCAACCACCCGGGTAGCGGCGGCGACCTGCTGCTGCGTGTCGGTCAACAATACCTGAGTTTGCGACTTCGACGAGTCTGAGGCGGATGATGGCGATGCGGCGATCGTGGACGCGGATGCACCGACTGCGGAAATCGCAATTGCACACAAGGTACACGTCCAACTTCTTCTATCTGAATTCATCTTCGTGCTCCTTAAATTTTCGGATCATCAAATTTCCGATTCCGATACCAGTCGCAATGCGTGGCATCTTCCTCGAGCGCTGCACAGCGTGACTGCAAGCGTATGGGAAGAGAATACCGACGGAGAGTTAAGCGAGAATTAAGCAGTTAGTTCCCATAACTCATAAGGGAATTGCACCGTACTGCGTGACAAGGAAGAAGCAAAGAGCCGGCCCGAATCCCGACACGCCCGACGTGCCAAAGGGAAAAAAAAACCCCGCACATTCGCGGGGCTGAAGAAAGGTGGGGCATACGAAGATCCGGTTCGGCTTTCAAGTGGCAGAAAGCCGGGTGCCGTCCGCTTCGCGCTGCTTCACTCAAGAGGCAGTTCCTGAATTGTCGGGCCTTAGAATTAAGCGAAAATTAAGATTTCGACGATGATCGCGAAAACCGCGATTTGCGCAGTACACATCCTTTCCGGCGGCTTGAGTTATCGGCATCTTCGTATAACACGGCAAAATCGGTCCTGGAAACGCTTCCCTAAGTCCTGCAGGACAGTTTCAACGATGAAAAGTCGTCGAAATAGCCCATTTCCTTGCTTAGGTCGGGAATACGCTTACCTGCGTCGAGCAATGCGATCTGCTGACTGAAATCGACATTATCGAAAATCGTCACGACTGCGGTTTTCCCCAGTTCGATGCTTTTGACGCGGTTCTTCCAGTTGATGCCAAACGGTCCAAGCATGTTTGGCATCGACAATGGACCGCTCAAGGTGAGCGCGCCGCCGGTGAAATTCCGATCATCATAAATGCGTGCCCAACATCCGCTTTTTATCACCGGTTGCTCATCCAGTGTTTCGGATGGCATGATCAGATAAGAGGAGGGCATACCTCCACTGGGTGTTTCGGATTGCGGCGCTTGCGGCTTCCCGCCTCGGTTTGCTTCATTGCTCGCCATTCTGCCCGTACCGGATTCGAGGGTGGGTTTGGCGCGCCCCTGCGAAGGGGTGCCAGGGCTTTCGGTGTCCATTGCATGAGCGCCGGTTTCCCATCCGGCACAGAATACCGACGCGATGAGGATCGCCAGTAGCTGAGGCATCCTTTGTTTATGCCGTGGTTCAGGTTGCATGCTGTCTCCTTTCGGAATGACGGGAGGGTTTCGAGTGAAGTTGCGGTCCTGATTGATTGATTCATTCATTGATGCCGCACGGGCGTTGCGCTGGCTGCAGTCCGGTTCATGCCGGCGGCGCAAGGCAAGGGATCTCGTTGCGCGTTCTTACCTGAAGCCCGCCTATCCCAGCGGAACCGGAACAAATATATTCTGGCCGGCACGCTTGATCAGAACAGAGATATTTTTCCTGTCGTCGTCGACGAATTTCTTTACCTGTTCAACCGAGCTGACCGGGTTGCCATTCACCGAGACGATAATGTCTCCAGACTGAATGCCGGCCCGGGCAGCAGGACCTTCGCTCCGCTGGACGATGAGACCACCGCTTACTCCTCTTTCCTTTTGCTCGTCCTGGGTCAGCGGCCTGACGGTCAAGCCGAGTCTGCCTTCGGGAGATGCCTTGCTGCTCTCTGGCGTGCTTTTTTGATCTATCGCGCCTGTCGCCGCCAGTAGCGTGGTGGATATCGCCTGGCGCTTGCCGTTGCGCCAGATTTCGAATTGCGCCTTATCGCCCGGCCTGGCGGTTCCGATCTGCGCAGTCAGGTCGCTCGACCGGTTGATTGGCGTTCCGTTATATTTCAGAATTACGTCACCCGGCTGCAGCCCGGCCTTTTGTGCAGCGCTTTCCGGCGCCACGCTTGACACGAGCGCACCTTGCAGCTTCTCGAGGCCGAACGAGTCCGCCAGCGCCTGGGTCACTTCCTGTACCGTCACGCCGAGTCTTGCGTGGCTGACTTTGCCGGTGGCAACAATCTGCTCCTTGATCTTTAGAGCGACATCGATCGGTATCGCCAAAGCTAGCCCCTGGAAACCGCCGGTACGGCTGTAAAACTGGCTATTGACGCCTACGACGTTGCCATGGGCGTCGAACAACGGTCCTCCGGAGTTGCCGGGACTCAGCGCGACGTCAGTCTGGATAAACGGAACATAACTGTCGCCGGGCAGCGTTCTTCCCTTTGCGCTCACAATGCCCGACGCGGCGCTTTGCTCGAAGCCGAACGGCGATCCGATTGCAAGCACATAGTCGCCGACACCCAGCCGTTCCGGGTTGCCGATATTAACGACCGGCAGGCGGGTCGCCTCAATCTTAAGGACTGCGACGTCTGTCGTCGGATCGTTGCCCAATACCTTGGCCTTGAGTTCTCGCCGGTCGCTCAGCCTCACAGTCACGACTTTCGAATCGCGCACGAGTTGCGCATTGGTGAGAATGAGACCGTCGCTTTCCACGATAAAGCCGGAGCCTTGTCCGCGGACCGACCCGCCGGGGTCGGGAATGCGGCCGGGCGTCCCTGGTATTGCTTGAAAGAACTTGGAGAATGGGTCGTTCTGCCGCCCTTCCTGCATGCGGCTTTCAGCCGCATCGACGCGTGCCTCGGTACTGATACCAACGACAGCCGGACCGAATTGCTCGACGATGGCCCTGTAGTTTGGCGCGGCAATCATTGCAACCGGATCCTTCGGAGAAGTCCTGGATCCCGAGCCGGCATCGTTGGCCTGTTCCGTCTTCTTGCTAAACCATTCGGATGGATTCCAGTCAGCCGCGTTACCTGCGCTTGAAGCAAGAAGACCTGCCCCGATCAGCATGGCAGACAGTGACTTTGAAAGCATGGTATTCCTCTGTCGGTCGATCGGCGATTCCGCCAACGAGCAGCATAGATAAGCTGAATTAAGTGAAAATTAACATTAGCCTTGCAGCGACGGTACGGTCACCGGGTTTCATGAACAATTTGCTGCACAGGCGGCTTAGCGGCACCGCCCTGCGAGTACGTGATCGCGCGAAAGCATACTTTTACCTGCAGACCGCCAAGCGCAGAATCGCCGAATTCGATCGTCGCCCGATGCTGATGCACGATGTTCTTTACAATCGAAAGACCAAGCCCGTTGCCGCTCTGGGCCGTACCCTGACTGCGGTAGAAACGTCTGAACACGCGTTTTCTTTCTTCAGCCGGAATCCCGGGGCCGCTATCGTCCACCGTCAGGCATGCCTTATCCCCGCTAGTTTCCACCTTTGCCTGAACGCTGCCGTTCTCGGGCGTATACCTGACGGCATTATCGAGCAGATTGCGTATCAGAATATATATTTGCCCGGCGTCTCCGCGGACGTCTAGCGTGTCCGGGGCATCCATGCCGATGTCGATATTCCTGTTTTGCGCAAGCACGAACAGCTCCGCGATCACCCGGCGCATCATCTCTGCCAGGTTCACCGATTCCTCCTGATAGGAGTTTTCGCTATATTCGGTGCGCGCCGCCGTCAGGAGTTGTTCGATCAGGCGGCTCGCCCTGTCCACTCCCTCGTTCAAGGTGCAAAGGGCGCTGGCTTTATCTGCTTCGTTCCGGGCGCTCGCCAGCAGATGAAGTTGTAGCTTCAACGCAGTCAGGGGCGACCTCAATTCATGCGCGGCATCCGCTACGAATGCGCGTTGACCGTCGAATGCCTGTTTGAGTTTGGCAAGAAGGCTGTTGAGCGCCTGCACGACCGGGACAATTTCGCTGGGCAAGTCCTTTTCCGACACCGGATCGAGCGAACGCGCGCCCCTGGACGTAACTTCCCTCTCGAGCCGCCTCAACGGCCTCATCGCCTTGCCTACCGTCAGCCAGACCAGTAAGGCCATCAGGGGGGCGAATGCGATCAGAGGCCGCAAGCTATGCAGGGCCGCGCTTGCCGCAAGATCGTGGCGGATCTGATAGGGCTGCGCGACTTGGATGATGCGGTCGCGTCCCCTCATGCTGTAAACACGCCAATGCTGCCCGCCCGCCTGCACGTTTTCGAAACCGATAATGGCCCGGTCCGGAAGAGCAATCCCAGGATGCGACATGTAAAGCACATTCCCCTTGATCGTCCAGATCTGGACCACCACGTCGTTTTTCTCGTCATCGAGGAAATCCGGCTGCCAATCGTCGACGGAGCCCTGATCGCGCAGGGACAGGGCCGTTTGGCGAAGCTGATAATCGATCAGGCGCTTGTTCTGCTCCAGCGTTTCGCGATACGTGAGATAGCCGATTGCCACGGCCGTTGCAATCGCAGCGAGGACCAGAAACACGGATAGCTGCGCTCGGAGTGAATTCAAGCGGTGCATTTTGCCCTTGGTATGAAATATCCGACTCCGCGCACATTCCTGATGAATTCGCTGCCAAGCTTTCGGCGTATGGAATGGATATGCACTTCCAAGGCATTGCTTTCGACTTCATCGCCCCATCCATTGATGCGCTCTTCCAGCTGAGCCTTCGAGAGAATGTTCCCCGGCCGAAGCATCAGAGCTTCGACAATCGCGTATTCTTTACCGGAAAGATGAATCTGTTCATCATCGCGCCAGATCTCCCGGGATGCCGGTGAAAGCGTAATGCCACCGATGGTGATATCGGGTTCAGCCCTGCCGCTACTGCGGCGCATGGCTGACCTGATGCGTGCTCCCAGTTCGTTCATGTCGAACGGCTTTATGACATAGTCGTCGGCACCGGCATCAAGCCCCCGGATGCGGTCGTCTACCGCGTCTCTCGCCGTGACGATGATTACAGGTACGCTGTTCTTCTTCATGCGCAGGTTCCGCAGTATTTCGAGGCCGGACTTGCCTGGCAAGCCGAGGTCCAGAAGAACCACATCAAAATGCTCGGTCGACAGGGCGGTCTCCACCATTTTCCCGTCGCGGACCCAGTCGACAATGTAGTTCTCCCGTATAAGAGCGGTCCGGATGCTATCGCCGATCATGGCGTCATCCTCAACGAGAAAAATCCGCATACTGTTCTCCATGTCGTTACCGGATAGATGTACTTGTCAGCCGCTTCGGGCAAAGCGTTAGAACGAGCCATGCTGTACACCGTTCCGCAATCCGGAAGCTTTGGCGGAATCGCCCAAGGCAGTGTGGCGTACTTCAGGATGACCTGCTTTGCTATCGATTGACCAAGTAGATCATTGCTGAATTTTTCGCTGTCTTGATTAAGCGAATATTAAGAATAAGAGCGAGACTTTTTTCGCAAGCGCTGGACAGAAACCTTATCGGCGGCCCGTTGCATCGTGCGCAACGGCTTTACTTCTTCCAGTTGGAAAACTGCCGCTGCCGAACATTTCAATGGATAAACAGATTCGGTCCGATGTAATTTACATGTTTTTGTAAAATTTATAAGCGTCAAAGGCGCTTGCAGCCGACCGCAGCTGAATGCCGACGTGCTATTTTCTTCAGTGAGACGACCAGGGGAATGAATCGGCATGTTACCGCTGCAGGTTTGGATGGTACGAAAAGTGCAACGCCGTGTCGGCCGATAACAAGAAACAAGACGCTGGATGCGTACCAAAAGCTTCGTGTATCCAAACCACTCACCATTTTTAAAGGACACCGACATGTACATGCTCAAACCGCTCATTGCATTGCTGCTGGCCATGCTGATGGCCGCCTGTGCACCTAGCCAGACTTCGCGTTCCACCGGACAAACACTCGACGATGCGGCCATTACAGCGCGTGTCAAGACGGAAGTCGCCAAAGCATCGGGGATTACCGATGCCGCAATGATCAATGTGGATACCTATCGCGGCGTCGTTTCGCTTGCGGGCTTTGTCGATTCCGAACAGCAAAGAAATACTGCGGCAAAGGCGGCAATGGAAGTGCCTGGAGTTAGCAGAGTCGTCAACAACCTGCAGCTCAAGAAACGGCCTTGACCGGTCCGGCGCGCCGGCAATAGGGATTAGATGCCGAATGGGAAGGCAGCGCAAAGGAATCAGCCACTTCCGTCGGCGCAATGAATCGTCGCTCCGGGCCAGGCGCCCATGCCTTCCAAATGTTCTGGACGACTTCAACCTCCATGGCTAGCTCGGGTATGCGCTGGCCGTGTTCGATGCAGCTGTCGTCCGTACTAGGCCTCCAACCGAGCTGGCAGGCATTCGTTCAATAATGGGCAGTACCATGCGCAGCTGCAGCCGTTTCAATCCGCGTGCAGCGAATTTTGCATGTACCTCATTGTATTGCACGCTACGCATGTTGCATGCTATTCCACGGTGCTGCGCGTACCGCGTCCGGCTGCCCGCATGCGGCCACCCGCCTCTGCTCGAATTCGGCATTTGCAATCCACGGTGACGCTGTTCAAGCCGAAACAGCTATCTTTATACTCATCGCCGAGGTGCCTGTTTTCGATACAGATGATAATAATGCGCCGGACAATTGCCGCACGCGCGTACTTTTCCGGGACCTCGTGCCAAGCGTGGGCCGTCAAATGAGCGCACCGAACCGGATAACGCAGGCGGCCAGCCATCCCGCGTGTCCTGAACGGCGGCAGGCCTTTAACTTCATTGCTTTTGGAATTTCTCAAACGATGCTTGCAAATTCACTAAACACAACGAGCACTGTCGTGGTCCTATTGGGATGACGTCCATCATTCTCGAACAATCAGGGCTCCATCACGTTTCGCGCATCGATGGCAGCCTACAATATCAGAGGAACATGTCGAATCTCCCTACCTGGCAATCAACCGCCTTCATGATCGCCAAGCCAGCGATTCTGGCGGCATGCGCAGCCTGCATCGCACTGCCCGCGGCTGCCGCACCGACCTATCGCGTGGAACTGGAGGCACCGCGGCCATTGGAGGGCTTGCTGCGTGAGTTTCTGGAGTTGTTTCGCTTTCGCGAGCGTGATGATATCAACGAGGCGCAGCTCAACTTCATGGTTGCCACGACCCCGGACCAGGTCGAACGTCTCGCGGCAACCGAAGGCTACTTTTCCCCTGTGACCCGTGTCAGCGTCAAGGACGATGGCGGGACGCAGGTTGTTCATGTCTCGGTCGACCCCGGCCCGCGGACGACAGTATCGGATCTGAATATCGATGTGACGGGAGCAGCGCCCGAGCGCTCTCCTGAGCAAGTGGATGCGTTGCGGAATGCATGGCCCTTGCGTCCGAGCGACCCGTTTCGCCAGGAAGAATGGGCGGATGCCAAGCAGGCGGGCCTGCAAATCCTGCAGCAGGATCGCTACGCCGCCGCCCGCATCACCCGCTCGGAGGCCCGCATTATTGCGGACAAGCAGCAAGCCGAACTGGACATAAGCTATGACAGCGGTCCCGTCTTCACGCTGGGAAATACGGAAGTCGAGGGCAACGAACGATATCCGGAAAGCATTATCCGCAATGTCAATCCGCTTCAACCAGGCGAGGAATACCGGACGGAGCGATTGCTGGAATTCCAGAGGCAAATCCTGCGGACGCCCTACTTCAGCAATGCCGTCGTCAACATCGACAACGATCCGGCCCGCGCAAATCTGGCCCCGGTCCGGGTGCGCGTTACCGAATTCCCGACACAGCAGATTCGCGGCGGCGTCGGCTATACCACCGATACGGGAGCCCATCTCGACGGCCTCTATTCGCATTACAACCTGTTCGGGCGCGCCTGGGTGCTGAATGCGCAGGCGCGGATCGAGCAGCGCAGGCAGCTTGGTTCGCTGGAACTTGCCTTGCCGCCCAGGCCGGGGGCATGGGTGGACAGCGCGCTGGCGTCGGCCGAGCGCACTACCCTTGAGGGCGTGGATCTGCGTACCCGTCGCGTGGGTGTGCGCCGTTCGCGCAATACCGACAAGCGCGATACCGCATACAGCATCGACTACTACCGCGATCAACTCAGGCAGATCGACGGTGCGCCAGTACCGGCCGACGTCGTGGTCCAGCCCGGCAACCACCAGGCGCTCGTCGCTGGCATCGGCAAGACCAGGCGCGACGTTGACAACGCGCTCAATCCACGCAAGGGCCGCATCGTTTCCTGGCAGGCCGGTGCAGCGGTGAAGGGATTGCTCACCGACCAGACCTTCATCCGTCTCTATGCCAGAGGGCGCGAATTCATTCCCATCGGAAAGCGCGATCTCGTCATCCTGCGCGCCGAAGTCGGCGCCGTCATCACCAAGGGCGGCAATGCCGCCATCCCCGCTTCCTTGCTGTTCCGTGCGGGCGGCACCGAGTCGGTGCGGGGGTATGGCTACCAGAGCATCGGCAACGTGCGCAACGGCACCGTCTATCCGACCCGGTACGTGGCGACGGGCGGGGTCGAGTATGTCCATTGGTTGAGCGAGCAATGGGGCGGCGCCGTGTTCTATGACGTCGGCATGGCCAGCGACCGCTGGAGCGACCGCTCCTTTTTCCACGGGGTAGGTATCGGCGCCCGTTGGCGCAGCCCGGTCGGGCGGGTCAACGTGGACCTCGCGTACGGCATCCAGGAAAACCGCCTGCGCCCGCATCTGTCGCTCGGCGTCGCCTTCTGACCTCCAACCATGAGCATCCAAGACACGTCATCGACGGCAAATCCTCCTTCCGCCAACCAGCAAAAGCCAGCACCTTCCCCCGGACGCGCGCGCCGCATCTTCACCTGGATAGTGGCGATCCTGGCCCTGCTGGCCGTGCTGCTTGCCGCGACGGCCTTCGTGCTGCTGCGCACCGAATGGGGTGCCCGCACGCTGTGGGAGAACGCCGGGCGGTTCGTGCCGGGCGAACTCAGCGGCGAATTCCAGGGAGGCACGCTGTCGGATGGCTTGCGGCTGCGCAATGTCGCTTATCGAGACGAAAGCAAGCAGATAAAAATCGATCGCGTCGACGCCGCATGGCGCTTTAGCTGGTCGCCGGCCGGGCTGCACATCCGCTCCTTGGAGATCGGTACGGTGGACGCGACGCTGGCGCCCTCTCCTCCCGATACGGAACCCACGAAACTCCCTGCCCGGATCGCCTTGCCGGTCAGGCTCGAACTCGAACAGGCAGCGATACAGCAAGTGCTGCTGCACCAGGGAGGCACGGACAGCCGCTATGCGGATATCCGCCTCAGCGCCAGTTCCGACAAGGTGCACCATCAGTTGCGGCTGCGGAATGCCGTCACGCCCTACGGCACGGCAAAAGGCGAATTCCAGCTGACCGGGGAACAGCCGTTTCCGATCAAGGGTACGGCAAGCCTTGCTACCCAATACCGTGACCAGCCGGTGACAGTCAACACCAATCTCGATGGCAGCCTGCAGGACCTCGCGGTCAGGCTGACTGCCAACGGCGCGGGGCTTGACGGCAATGCCGACATTCAGGCAACCCCGTTTGCCGATGTGCCGCTGCGGCAGGCGCAGGTTCGCATCCGGGGTTTCGACCCGCGCGCGCTGAATCCGGAATGGCCGCAGGCGAAGATTGATGTCGACGCCGCGCTAAAGCCAGCGGCGGATAGCGGCAATCAATCCGGACTCGTGGTGGCGGGGCCGGTCGAGGTAAGGAATTCCGAAGCGGGACCGATCGATGCAGCGCGCGTGCCACTCAAGTCCCTGCGCGCCGACGTCCGGTTGGACGCCGAACGGCAAAGGCTGGAGCGTTTCCAGGCCAGCCTGTCCGGCGATGCCACGCTGGAGGGCAGCGGCGAACTGCGCAGCGGCGGCAACGGCGAATTCGCATTCCGCGCTTCGGGACTGGATCTGCATGCCTTGCACGGCGCCCTCGTCACCACGGCGATGTCCGGGCCCATCGATATCGGGCTCAAGGACGAAACCCAGACAGTCCGGCTCGACCTCGTCGGGCCCAAGCTGTCGGCACGCGCCGACGCGACGCTCGATCCGGGTACTGTCACGCTTCACTCCGCACGGCTGGGCACCGGTCCGGCCGCGCTGGCGATCAAGGGCAGCCTGGCCCGCAGCGAGCCCTCGACGTTCTCGTTCACCGGCTCGCTCAGCAAGTTCGATCCGGCTCTGGTGCTGGCCAATGTCCGGCCTGCGCAGATCGACGCGAAGACCCGCGCCCGGGTAGCGGAAATCGATGCCAACATCAATATGCAGTTCAAGGCCGACGGCCGCCTGTCGCCGGAACCGGCGGCCAAGGTCAGCTTCGATGTACAGGATAGCCGCTACGCAGGCCTGCCCCTCACCGGCGGCGGACTGGTGCAATTCGAGGGCAAGCGTATCCTGCCCAGCGATGCACGGATATCGATCGCGGGCAATGACGTCAGCCTCAAAGGCAGTTTCGGGCAGCCATCGGACCGGCTTGCCTTCAATGCCGATGCGCCGCATCTCGGACGGCTGGGCTATGGCTTGTCGGGGTCGCTGCGCGCCAGCGGCGAGTTGGGCGGCACAATCGAGAATCCCCGTGTCGACGCCCGCTATCACGCCGAGGGTTTGACTGCCGGAGCGCACAGGCTGGCCCTGCTGGACGGCAGCGCGAAGGTCAACGGGCTTCCCGGATCGGCGCCGGATGCCGGCATCGTGCTCGACCTTACGGCGCGTGACCTGCGCAGCGGCGAACTCCGTCTCGACAGTATCAATGCCGCCGTCAATGGCCGCTATACGCAGCACACGGCGCGGCTGGAGGCTGACGGCCGCATGCGCGGAGCGCGGCTCGACATGACATTGGCGGCGCAGGGAAATCTTCAGCGGGGGAATCAGGGTTACCTGTGGGACGGCACGGTCCGTACCATGGAAAACCGCGGACTGCCCGCGCTCCTGCTCGAGTCGCCGGTGACACTCAGCGTCGCGCCAGGCCGCGTTACGGTCGGTGCCGCCCGCCTGACGTTCGCCCAGGCCCGCATCGACCTGCAGGGCCTCGATTACGCCAATGGCCGCCTGCGCAGCGAAGGCGGTTTTTCCGCGCTGGACGTGGGACGCGTGCTCGCGCTGCAGCAGCAGATTACCGGCAACAAGCCGCCTCTGCAGACCAATCTTGTTCTTGACGGCAGCTGGGATCTCGCCCTGGCAGATACGGCCAGCGGCTATCTGCGAATCGAGCGGCGCAGCGGCGACATCAACCTGCCAGGGCCGGTTGCCGGCCGCACGCTGGGACTGGAAGCACTGTCCTTGCGCGCCGACCTGCAGGGACAGAAAGTCGCCCTGACGACGCAAGCCAGGGCGCGCCGGATCGGTTCGCTGGAAGGCAATGGCACGATCGCACTGCAGCAGCAGGACGGAAGCTGGACCGTGGCACCCGACGCCGCGGTCGAAGGCCGTGTCACCGCATCGATTCCGAAGCTGTCGGATATCGCCGCGTTGGCCGGCCCGCGGATCGCGCTCAACGGCCAGGTCGGCTTCGATATCGGCATCAAGGGGTCGCTGGCCGAGCCTCGATTGTCGGGCACCATCAACGGCGATCAGCTGGCGTTGAACTTGTATGAGCAGGGCGTGAGCCTGAGTGACGGTATCGCACGCATCGTGGTGGACGACAATGTGATCGACCTGAAGCAGGTGCTATTCCGCGGCGGCGACGGCACGCTGACCATGACCGGGCGCATTCCCCTTTTCGATGAAAGCCAGGGCCTGCAAGCCAACATTACCGCCGACAAGCTGCAGCTGCTGGCCAGCCCATCGGGCCAGCTGACCCTCTCGGGGCAAGCCACTGCAGCACGGCTCAACGAGCAGATGCAGGTTACCGGCAAATTTATCGTCGACCGCGCATTGTTCAGCCTCCCGGAAAAATCCGCTCCCAAGCTTGATGGAGACGTCGTCGTGATTCGCGGCGACGAGCCCCCGCCGGAAAAACCCGTGGCCGGGGAAGCGCCGAAGGCCAGTCCTTATGCGCCCCGCATCGATGTGACTGTCGGTTTGGGCGACAACTTCCGTTTCGCCGGCGCGGGAGCCGACCTTCGTCTGGTGGGAACGGTGCGGGTAGTCGGCGAGCCGAGCGAGTCGCCGCAGGCATTTGGAACGGTGCGTATCGTCGAGGGAACCTACGAGGCGTTCGGCACCGAGCTTGAAGTCGAGCAGGGCATCATCACTTTCCAGGGGCCGCTCGCCAATCCCAACCTCAACATTCTCGCCATGCGGCGCAATCAGGAGGTCGCCGCCGGGGTGCAGGTCACCGGCACCGTCTCGCAACCCCGGGTGCAGCTGGTATCCGAACCCAACGTTGCAGAGGAAGAAAAGCTTTCCTGGCTCATCTTCGGCCGCAGCGGCGGGAGCGGTGCGCAAGGCCAGGCCCAGAGTGCCGCGAAAGGTGCCGCACTCGGCCTGCTCAACAAGTTCGGCGGAGCGCGCATCGCCAAGGGCTTCGGACTGGACGAATTTTCCATTGGCGCCAGCGAGTCGGGTCTCGGCTCCGATCAGGTCGTCAATCTGGGGAAGGAACTCACCGATCGCCTGTTCATCGGCTATGAACAAAGCCTATCGGGTGCGGAGAGCGTGCTCAAGCTTACTTACGAATTGACTAGATACTGGCAGATCGTGCTGCGCGGCGGCACGGTGGCGGGACTCAACCTGTTCTACAACCGGCGTTTCGATTCGCTTGGCGAGAGAAGATCGGTGCCGTCGGCCGCCAGCGGGAAGTCGACGGAAGAAAGTCGTTTGAAACCTTAGAGCGTTTTCATCCTGAGCTGCCTGCCGATCCCGCAAAGATTGCCGCCGGTACTGCGTTGTGACTCCTTGCCATGGCTTGGCCATGTCGCGTCGTCACGCCCTGTTCCAGCGGCAATCTGCCTCGGCCTCGGCTAGGCCGGTCAGGGCGAAAACGCTCTAGCGGCGCGAATTATGAATTTCTTGATCAGATGATGAACGAGAATCGCGTCGATACGGCGTCAACAATGCGCTCAAGGCCTCGGCCTTGCTGCGCCTGTTTCCCTGTCTCGACGCGATTCCGTCAAATTTGCCTTCAACAAATTTCCAACTCACCCCGCTAGGAGTTTTGGCACTCGATCTGCATGGAATCGATCGAATCCACCGGACCAAGGTCGGCACGCAAGTCCTGGACTATCTGGTTTGGCTCAAGCACCACGGACAGGCCCGTATAGGCGTGTCCCGCATAGACCTTGGCAGTTGCATTGGGGCCGACGCTGATTCCGTCGGCGCGTCCGGCCCAGTTCTTACCCGATGCAGTCTCCAGCGCCGGCATATATTTGCCGCCGACGATCGTCAGGTACTCGCGGCCTTTCGGCTTGTCGACATTATCCATCAGTTGCACCCAGCAGCCATTGTTCAGTAATGGATCGGGCTGTGAAGCTGGATAGACCAGCGTGCCTGAAACCGCTGCGGACCCGCCCGCAGCGCCGGAGTTCGCGCCCGACGCCCCGCTGCCCTGCGCCCACCCCGGCACGGACACAAGGGATAGTGCGAGTGCGGCCAATGAAGCAGGCAACGAGAAGCGTCGGTGTTTGAATGACTTGCTCATGACATCCTCCTAGATCAATGAACGGTTCAGGAAAATTTTGCCGGGGTCCTGTGCAGGCAGGACCTTGCATGTATCGCGAGTACGGCAAGTAATGCGATTGCGGCCGGCATCGGGTTTCAACCAAGCTGCACGGTAAGAGCATACGAATGCTCCGTTAAATGAAAATTAAGGCGTTTGCGCGTCTGAAGATATTGCTGCCTGCCGTAGGGGGCTGATCGAGCCCAGGGCAACAGGGCAACGCGCGCGGAGCATCATTACCGTTTAACTTTCGCTTAATTCGGTCTCTATACACTCATACACTCGTTCTTGTCATCAAACGGTTGTAACGCGGATTCCTGTCTTGCAGCAAAACATTGCCTGCCTCCGTGCAAGAAGACAGGGAGTGATGGATGAAGCGAGGACCGATGCAGGGCCCCGCCCCGACTTCGCCGCGCAAATCACATGTCCAATTCGATACGAACCTGAAAAGCCGGAGAAATCCATGTTTCAGTCCCCACACAGGCATGCGGTTGTCTTTAACGCGATGGCAGCCTATCTTGCCCTCGCATTCGCGGGACAACCGCTAAGTGCGCAGGCCCGGACAGGCGCCCGCGTGGAACCTTCCAGTGCGCAATCCGAGAGAACCAGCCTCCACGTTTCCCAAAAGACGTCTCCCGATCCTGTCGATACGGCGATCAACACCACGGTGGCCGATATCGCGCGTAACCCGCGAGGATATGAAGGACGAAACGTTGCGGTCAACAGCAAGGTGGAAGAAATCTATTCGCCCTGGTCCATTCGGTTGGACGAGCAACAGCTTTTTGCCGGAGGAATAGACAACGACATTCTCGTGGTTTCCAATGAGCCTCTGGCATTGTTGGGTTTTGATCGCGCATGGCGCGACCGGACAGTGAAAGTCACAGGGACGGTGCGTATCCTGCAAGCGGAGGACTTCAGGCACGAGGCATCCCGGGATTCAGGAACCGGACTGGCCGAACGATACACGGGCAAGCCCGCCATTATTGCTGCATCGATCGTGCTCATCGAATAAGCACGACATCGGTGCGGACAAAGCCTATAGTTCCGACAAGTCGCGGTGGCCGGCTGAGCGGAAATCCGTTGTTTCAGCATGCCGCAACCAAACTTCGGCTCCTTATTGGAATACATGGCCATGCAAAAGCCTTTACCGCACGCTGCAAGTCAAAGTGTAAACGGAAGCGGCATTAGCGCGGTGCTGTAGTCCTGGTCGTCGATGGTAAGCAGCAACGCGTGCAGTCCCTTGACAAGATGTAGCAACTGATCATCGTTGAGCTTCGCAAGTGCATCGGGAAGCAAGCCTTTTTGGTGAACAGGAGCGCACTCCAACACCGTCTTGCCGTGTTTGGTCAGCACCAGCTTGGTAGCGCGGAGATCATCGGGATCGCGCAGCTTGTCGATGCACGCCTTTTTGACCAGGCCATCCACCAGGTTGCTTGCGGTCGCCTGTTGGATGGCGAGCCGCTCCGCGACGTCCCTTATTCTCAAGCCGGGCCGTTCATGCACTTCCTGCAGCACCCACAACTGAGCACCCGATACCCCGCAATGCTGTTCGATCAGGGAGGAATGGCGCTGTGCCGCACGTATGATCACGCGCAGCATCTGGAGTGCCTCCATTGCAGTAGGAACGGGGATTCCGGGTTCATCGCCGTTCCGGTCGATGAATTTCTTTGTTTGCATGTCAGTTCCCGCCACGCTGGAAATCGCAGCTCAATATCCGCACCCGGCAAATGCAAACCTTACATGCTCCACAACGACGCCACGCTCAATGGGCAGTCCCTCCTTGCGTAGCATGTATTAGACGCCGCCGCCGAATATCGGCCATGCCTTCAGCCAAGCCGATAAGGAGTCGAATGCACTTCTATTGATACATAATCCGGCGCAGCGAAAACGCCGAACGCGCTTGAGGATCAGTCCGCGCGGATGCGGATCGACAGCGAGCAAGAATCAGTACGATTTTCGACGGAACATTCTATACACGACGAGCAGGATGATCGCTCCGATCAGAGCTGCGAAGAAACCTGCGGATTGCCCAATCTGATACCAGCCGAGCGATCTTCCAAGAAACGTTGCAAGCAAAGAGCCGGCGATTCCGATGAGAGTCGTGACGATGAAGCCGCCCGGGTCCTTGCCTGGAGTGAGGGCCCGAGCAAGCAAACCTACAATAAAGCCGATAAGAATTGTCGAAATCAGTCCCATCTATTGCTCCTGTGAAAAATGCATGAGATAGCGTTCAAGTACAGGAATGGACAGAGCAAAATCCAGGCCAAATTAGAACGCTCCCAGACATGCGCTAATTGTGGCGCGGGAGGACCATCGCTGAATGGCGGACGTCGGGCTTAAGCGGAGCGCCGGTCTGTATAAAGTGCAATGCCGCACACTTTGTCATGTTTACTCCTGCGTAACCGTCCGGCAGCCTTCGGAAGGTACCGGTATAGCCAAGAACTAATTCACGGCTTCAACAGTCCCATTTTCATTGTCAGCTTTACATCAGCATCAGGATTAACTTGCATGCGCAAAAAGGATAGTCAGATTGAAGTTACGCCTGCCGGAAGTGAAATATCCGGCCATGTTCGCGTGCGGGGAGCGCGCGAGCACAATCTCAAGAACATCGATCTGGACATTCCCAGAAATTCGCTCGTGGTCTTCACCGGCATATCGGGATCGGGCAAGTCCTCGCTGGCATTCGGAACTCTCTATGCCGAGGCCCAGAGACGCTATCTCGAATCCGTATCCCCTTACGCCCGCCGTCTCTTTCACCAGATGCCCGTCCCGGAAGTGGACAGCATTGACGGATTGCCCCCGGCGATTGCGCTGCAGCAGCAGCGCGGCGCTCCAACCACGAGGTCCTCGGTGGGCAGCGTCACCACCCTGTCGAACTCGCTGCGTATGCTGTACTCGCGCGCCGGCGACTATCCCCGGCAGCAAGCGCTTCTCTACGCCGAATCGTTTTCGCCCAATACGCCGGAAGGGGCCTGCCCCACCTGCCATGGGCTTGGGCGGGTTTATGAGGTGACGGAACGCTCGATGGTGCCGGACGATTCGCTGACCATACGCGAACGCGCGGTTGCGGCATGGCCGACCGCCTGGCATGGACAGAACCTGCGCGATATCCTGACCACGCTGGGATTCGACATCGATCGTCCCTGGCGCGAACTCTCAAAGAAGGATCGCGACTGGATATTGTTTACCGATGAACAGCCTGTCGTGCCGGTGTATGCGGGATTCAGCCTGGAGGAAGTGCGGCGCGCCCTGAAGCGCAAGGATACGCCGAGCTACCAGGGAACGTTCACCGGCGCCAGGAAGTATGTGCTCGACACCTTTGCCAACACGGAAAGCCCGGCAAGGAAGAAACGGGTGTCGCAATACATGGTGGGCACCGAGTGTTCCTTGTGCAAGGGAAAACGGCTCCGGCCCGAATCGCTCTCCGTGAAGTTTGCCGGCTATGACATCGCCGAATTCTCCAGGATCCCGCTCAAGAACCTGGTGGCGATACTCGGCGCCTATGCGGAAGGAAGAAACGCTGGCCGGGAAAAGATGGCTGCAATGAACCCGGAAAAGGCCATCGTGACCCAGCGTATTGCCGCGGACCTTGTCGCGCGACTGTCGGTCCTTCTCGCAATGGGGCTTGGCTACCTGAACCTGGAAAGGAGCACGCCGACCCTGTCTCCCGGCGAATTGCAGCGGCTGCGGCTGGCGACTCAGGTCCATTCCAATCTGTTCGGAGTGGTGTATGTGCTGGACGAGCCCTCGGCAGGACTTCATCCGGCGGATACGCAGGCATTGCTCGAAGCGCTCGGCCGCTTGAAGCAGGCGGGGAATTCCCTGTTCGTCGTCGAACATGCGCTAGGGGTTATCCGCCAGGCCGACTGGATCGTCGATGTCGGCCCGGAGGCGGGCGAACATGGCGGCCGGCTCCTGTACAGCGGACCTCCGGCGGGCTTGGCGAAAGTCAGTGAATCGCATACGCGGCGATATCTGTTCGCGGACGGCGCCCCTGATCCGCGCAGCGTCCGTGCTCCAAAAGGCTGGCTGCGCATGTCCGGGGTAACCCGCAACAACCTTGAGAAACTCGATGTCGCGTTTCCCCTGGGCGTGCTAACCAGCGTGAGCGGCGTGTCCGGCTCCGGAAAATCCAGTCTGGTCAGCCAGGTGCTGGTCGACCTGGTTGCGGGGCAACTGGGGCACGAGCCTGCGTCCGAATCCGTGGACGGCGACGCCTTGGAGGATGCGCTTCCCGTCACGTTGGACGGCCGGATAACGGAAGGAATGGAAGAGATCAAACGGCTTGTCACGGTCGACCAAAAGCCAATCGGAAGGACGCCGCGCTCCAATCTCGCCACCTACACCGGTCTGTTCGATCATGTCCGGAAATTGTTTGCTTCCACTCGCGCCGCGCGCGCGCGGCACTATGACGCAGGCAGATTTTCCTTCAACGTGGCTAAGGGCCGCTGCGAGAATTGCGAAGGCGAAGGTTTCGTCATGGTCGAACTGCTTTTCCTGCCCAGCGTGTATGCGCCCTGCCCGACCTGTCATGGAACGCGTTTCAATGCCAAAACGCTGGAGATCAAATACCGTGACAAGAGCATCGCAGACATTCTGGCCATGACGGTGGACGCCGCGCATGAATTTTTCACGGACGAACCGGCTATACAGCGCCCCTTGAACACCTTGCGTGAAGTCGGCTTAGGCTATTTGCGCCTTGGTCAGCCGGCAACCGAACTGTCGGGCGGAGAAGCGCAGCGCATCAAGCTGGCAACTGAACTGCAGCGTGCCTCGCGCGGAAAGACGCTTTATGTCCTCGATGAACCTACGACAGGCTTGCATCCGGCGGATGTCGACAGGCTGATCCTGCAGCTCGACCGCCTGGTCGAGTCGGGCAACACGGTCATTGTCGTGGAACACGACATGCGTGTGCTGGCGGCGAGCGACTGGGTCATTGACATCGGGCCGGGTGCGGGCGATGAAGGTGGCCGCGTCGTGGCTGCAGGTCCGCCTGAAAAAATCGCGGCATCGAAGCAAAGCCGGACCGGACCGTTCCTGAAAAAGGCACTTGCGCGGAGTCCCGCGTGAATTTGAGGTTTGGCAAAAAATGGGGCCGTCGATACCCGGCACGTGACGAGCATCCACGCCGAGCTGTGGCAGTGAGACCTCGAAGTTTCCCGATTCCCTGTTCGGCGAAAAAATTTTCAATCGCGCGAACAAATACTGCGATAGAGCCTTGTTAATTTTCTGATTGTAAATGTACAATCCGAGCGTGGTACCGTATTCAGAGGAGGGCTCAACTTGCGACAGCGCGAGTTCAGCCCTTTTCGTTTTTGTGGGCAATCCTCGTCAGGGAAAGCCCTTTCGTTTGGCTGGCATGAACAACCGGTTCGAGAGCCCTGCCAATCACACCGGCAAACCTTGCCGTTGAAGTATCCGAACTGCCTGCGACACCTTGAGCAATCCGGATTCAGCAGCGTAGAGCACGTCGGATTCTCACACTTCCAGCCATTCCTTGCGGATGGCCGCATTCGCGCGCAGCTCGTCGGGCGTGCCTTCGAACACGATCGCGCCGTGACCCATCACGTACACCCGCTGCGAGA